>NZ_JBFAZH010000060.1:0-14345 GCF_040681735.1 Actinoplanes sp. NPDC051633
TTCGGCCTGGACGACTTCGAGGCCGAAGGGCTTGGTGACGTAGGCGTTCGCCCGGTGCTGGTAGCTCGCCACGATGTCCGGCGCCGCGCCCGAGGTGGTCAGGATGACCACCGGGATCGCCTTGAGCCGCTCGTCGGACTTGATCGCGGCCAGCGTCTCGCGTCCGTCCATGCGGGGCATGTTGAGGTCGAGGAGGATCAGGTCGGGACGGTTCGCCTCGGCGTACGGGCCCTCGCGATGCAGGTAGTCGAGGGCCTCCCGGCCGTCGGCGACACGGTTGACCGTGGTCTGCCGTTCCGCGTTCTCGAGCGCCTCCTCGATCATGAGGGCGTCGGCGTCGTCATCATCGACGACGAGAATTTGGAGACGGCGCACCTGGTTCCCCTTTAGATTGCAGTGCGGCAAGCATAGGGCCAGGTTCGGCCGGCACTCCATGTCCTCCCCGAACGAATCACGGGAGAAAGAGACAAGTTCCATAGGCCTCGCGTGCAACGTGCCCGAAAGACCTGATCAACAGGTCGGGATGAACTGTGGTGAACCGGGTGCTTGAAGTAGTCGCCCGAACATCGCCACCCTTGACGGGGGTCCGGGCGTCTTGACGACGTGCGAGATTTACTCGTTTATCGACGTCGAATCAAGGGCAAGCGGCGAAAGTTAACCGGAAAGCGACGGATCTTTGTCCGGCTTCTGGTGATCGCCCTGGCTCTGTCCGGCGCGGGCCTGGGCGGCCTCGTGGCCTACGTCGAGTCACAGCCGCTGCCCGACGATCCGCCGGGCCCGCAGGCGTCGGTGCTCTACTACCGCGACGGGCGGACCATCCTCGCCCGGGTCGGCACCACCGACCACAACGACGTGCCGCTGTCCAAGGTGCCGGTCGAGGTCCGGCGTGCGGTGCTCGCCGCGGAGGACCGCGACTTCACCGGCCACGGCGGCGTGTCGATCCGCGGGGTGTTGCGCGCGGTGGTCGCGGATCTGCAGGGCGGCCGGCAGGGCGCCTCCACGATCACCCAGCAGTACGCCCGCAACGCCTTCCTCACCCAGGACGTCTCGATCGATCGCAAGGCCCGGGAGTTCGCCCTGGCCATCAAGCTCGAGCGCAAATACACCAAGGATCAGATCCTCGAGCGTTACCTGAACACGATCTACTACGGCCGTGGCGCCTACGGCATCGCGGCCGCGGCCAACGCGTACTTCGGGGTGCCGCCGGAGCGCCTCACGCCGGCGCAGGGCGCGGTGCTGGCCGCGGTCGTCAAGGACCCGCGCGGCTTCGACCCGGCGATCGAACCGGTCGCCGCGCGGGAGCGCTGGACGTGGATCGTCAAGGCGGCCGCCGAGCTGGGCTGGTTGCCGGCGGATCTCGCGTACCCGGAGGTGGCGAAACCCCGCGCCGGGCTGGAGGGGCCCAACGGCCAGGCGGTCGACCAGATCGAGCGCGAGCTGGTCGGCAAGGGGATCACCTCGCAGGACCTGCACACCAAGGGCCTGTCCATCGTCACCACGCTGGACCCGGTCGGGCAGCCGGCCGCGCTCGAGATGATCGCCGACCAGCTCGGCGGCGAGCCGGACGGCCTGCGCGCCGCGCTGGTCGCGCTCGACCCCAAGACCGGAGGGGTACGCGCCTACTACGGCAGCGATCGCGGCCGCGGCTATTTCGACTACGCCACGGCCCTGCACCCGGCGGCCTCGACCTTCAAGCCGATCGTGCTCACCGCCGCGCTGGAGCGGGGGATCAGCTACCGCTCCCGCTGGGACGGCAGCTCACCCCGCGTCTTCGCCGGCCGGGGACCGCTGGTCAACCACGGCGGCCTGCAGTGCCCGGACTGCACGCTGGAACAGGCCATGGTGGAGTCGCTGAACACGCCGTTCTACGCGGTCACCGAGAAGATCGGCGCCGACGCCGTGCGCGAGGCGGCGGTCCGGCTCGGCATCCCGGACCGGTACGACAACACCCGGTCCATGGTGGACGTCAAGGGTGACCCGGAGCCGGGCCGGACCCGATCGGACATCGCGCTCGGCCGCTACCCGGTCACCCCGGCCGACCTGGCCACGGTCTACGGCACGTTCGCGGCCGGCGGCGAGCGGCACGCCCGCTATTTCGTCGAGCGGGTCAGCCGGGCCGACGGCAAGGTCCTGCTCAGCGCCGAGCCGACGGGCCGGGTCGTGCTGGACCGCGGCGTGGCGGCCGACGTTTCGGCGGTGCTCGGCTCGGTGGTCAAGGGCGACCGGGTCGTCCCGGGCCGGCCCGCCGCCGGCAAGACCGGCACCCAGCAGTTCGGGAACACCAAGGACAACCAGGACGCGTGGATGGCCGGCTACACCCCGGATCTGGCGACGGTCATCTGGCTCGGCAAGGAGAAGCCGGGTCCGATCCGCGACCGGAAGGGCAAGCCGATCCAGGGCGACACCGTGCCGGCCAAGCTGTGGCAGCGGTTCGTCAGCAAGGCGCTCGAGGGCCGGCCGACCGAGCCGCTGCCCGAGCCGGCCAACCTGGGCCGCACCGACGTCGGCGACGCCGGGCAGACCGGCACCGCCCCGCCCGGCGGGGACCCGACGCCCGTCCTCGGCCCGTACGACCCGGTCGTCCGGACCGCGGGTCAGGGCAAACGGCTCGCGCTGACCTTCGACGACGGACCCTCGGAATACACCGGGCAGATCCTCGACCTGCTGGCCGAGCACCGCATCCGGGCGGTGTTCTGCATGGTCGGCGAAGAGGTCGAGAAGAATCCGGAGATGGCTCGCCGCGTCGTCGAGCAGGGGCACAAACTGTGCAATCACTCGTGGGAGCACGACGACCTCGGCGCGATGCCGGCCGGCCGCGCGATGGCCGACATCGAGAGGACGAATGCGGCCCTGGCCAAGGCCGTGCCGGGCCGGACGGTCACCTGGTTCCGGGCGCCCTTCGGCAGCTGGGGGAAATCGGCGAGGGCCGGTGCCGAGCTGGGCATGACGCCGCTCGGCTGGACCGTGGACCCGGACGACTGGACCCTGCCCGGGGCGCAGACGATCCGGAAGCGGATCCGCAGTCAGCTGCAGCCGCGCGCGGTGGTTCTCGTGCACGACGGCGGCGGGGTCCGCGATCAGACCGTGGCCGCCCTGCGCAACCTGATCCCCGAGCTGCTGGCCGACGGCTGGACCTTCGACCTGCCGGAGACCACCAACAAGGGACGACAGCTGACCGCCCCCGAGAACGAGAGGAAGGAAGAAGCGACGAAGCCGCCGCCGTCGAAGCCGGCGCCGGCGATCACCGGTTCAGCGCCTCCAGATGGCGTAGAACGCCAGGACCGAGAATCACCACGAAAATCACCGGAAACAGGCAGAACAGCACCGGGAAAAGGAGCTTGACCGGCACCTTTTGAGCCCTCTCCTCGGCCGCCCCGGAGTCGTTCCGGGCCGGCCGCCGGCGACCGATGATCAGGTGGTGCTGGTGCCACCACCGAGCCGGTTCGCGATGTCGTCGAACATCGCGTCGATGTTGCCGCCGAGCAGCGTTACCGAGGAGATGATGATGACCGCGATGAGCCCGACGAGTAGCGCGTACTCGACGGCCGTCGCGCCCTCGTCGGCCTGCTCCCCGTGCGCGGAGAAGCGAAGCGCCGTCTCGCGAAGCAGGGTGGTCAGCATCGTGGTTCTCCCTCTGGGGTGCCGCGACCGATTGCGCCGGCATGGTCAGCCTGTCGCAATGTGTATCGGTCCCGCGCGGAGCCACTGAAGGGTTTGGCGCGCCTGCCCGGTCGGGTGTCGTATCGGTCATGAAGTCTCGGCGAACCACCCGGCGACCTGCTCCGGCGGCACGTCGTAGCCGGTCGCCCTGGGTCCGGCCCAGTTGACACCGATCAGGTAACCCTCGCGCTCCAGCCCCGGCAACCAGCGCTCCAGCCAGTCGTCCAGCTCGATCTCGACGACGTCGAACTTCCGGTACGCGTCGACCTGGCCCACGACCTTCTGCGCCCGGGACGACTTCGACCAGAACGGCAGCGTCCGGGACCCGTCCTTGTCCTTGGCGACGGGGTAGCCACCGGCGTCGCGTATCGAGAACACCCGGCCCTCCTGGGGCGCCTCACGGCGGAACGCCGCCCGATGGGCTCCGCTGAGCGACATGCCGTCTCCCTCGGTGTTGCACGTGGCCGAACATCCCCATCGTCGCTCTTCGGAGTGTTCCGGGTGATTTGAATGGAGATTTACCGCAGGAGAGACAGGTGCTTGACCAGCTTGTCGATGCGGTTGCGCGGGCCGACGAGACTGACCGCCAGGTACGCGAGATCGCCGGCGTCCGTCTTGCCGACCTCGGCCAGATACTCGTCGTAGACGCGCGTGGACTGGCCAACGGCCGCCATGTCGCAGACGTGGACGCCGAGCGCTTCGATCGCGCCGGCCCGGATCTCGGTCAGACGGCTCGCCGGGGCGCCCAGCACGCTGCACCCGGCCCACGGCAGGCCCGGATGGACCGAGCCGCCGGCGTCCTTGGCGTCCGGGCCCAGCAGGCCGCCGACGGTTGTCGCGGTCGCGGCCGCCACGCAGACCGCCGCGTTGGCGGCGCGACCTGCCGGCAGGGTCTCGTCGATGACGATCACCCACTTGAGGCGGGCGTTGCGGGTCGGCTCGTTCGTGCGAATCTCGGCGGGATCGAATCCCACCTGATGTGGTGCACTCATGCCTCGAAACGCTAGGCAGTGCTACGGATTCCAGGCAAGCATTCCGTACATAATTCGGCTAGCGTGGGCACATGGACCGGCTGGACGAACTTGATACGGCGATCCTGCGAGAACTGCAGGTCGATGCACGGCGCACGAACCGCGACGTGGCGGCGGCCGTCGGGGTGTCGCCGACCACGGCGCTGGACCGCACCCGGGCGTTGCGTGAGCGGGGCGTGATCCGCGGCGCCAGCCTCAACGTCGACCTGGGCGCCCTCGGCCGGCCGGTGCAGGCGCTGATCGCGGTGCGGATCCGGCCCCCGTCGCGGCGCAACATCGAAGCCTTCCGCAACTGGGTGAGCGGGCTGCCCGACACGCTCGGCGTCTTCGTCACCACCGGCAACGAGGACTTCCTCATCCACGTCGCGGTGCCGGACAACGAAGCGCTCTACGCCTTCGTGATCGACCGGCTCACCGAGCACGCGCACGTCGCCGACGTCCGCACCTCGGTGGTCTACGAGCACCTGCGCAACGACCGCATCACGCCCATCGGTTCCAGGGCGGCGGCTTCGTAGGGTGACAGCGTGGAGATCAGAGAAGCTACCGACGCGGATTGGCCGCTCATCTACCCGTTCTGGGCGCGGATCGTCGCGGCCGGGGAGACGTACGCGTACCCCGAGAATTTGAGCCGCGAACACGCCCGCCCGCTGTGGATGGAGAAGCCGCCGAGTCATGTCGTCGTGGCGGTCGACTCCGAACGGATCCTCGGCAGCGCCAAAATGGGGCCCAATCGGCCCGGGCGCGGTGCGCACATCGGTACGGCGAGTTTCATGGTGGACCCCGATGCCAGTGGCCGGGGCGTGGGGCGTGAGCTGGGCAATTACGTGGTCGGATGGCTGCGTGAGGCCGGTTATCACGGCATTCAGTTCAACGCGGTCGTCGAGACCAACGCGCCCGCCGTGCGCCTTTGGCAGGCGCTGGGATTCGAGATCCTGGGCACGGTTCCAGAGTCGTTCCAGCATCGTACGAACGGGCTAGTGGGGCTCCACGTTATGTACAAAAAGCTGACGAACTAGCCGAAATCCCCCAAAAATCCTAAAGTCCGAATAGCCTGATTCGTGTCGGTCGCTCACGGGGGCGTCCGAACCGTTTACAGGAGGCTTCGGCTATGAACAAGACTCGGCGGATCGGTGCAATGGTCGCGGCGACGCTGGCGGCCACGGGCATTGCGGCGACGGTGGCCTCAGCTCCCGCCGCCGCCCGTCCCCAGCCGCACAATGACGGTCCCAGGGCGATCTCGCAGTTCCTCGGCAGCGTCGAGGAAGGCGAACTGAGGCGGGTTGCCGTCTGGTTCGGCACGGACGAGAGGGTCTGCGACTTCAAGCTCCAGGTCCGTGACACGCGCAGCGTGGACGTCTGGCACAACGACGGCCGGACCAGCTCGCTGAGCCGCGACGACACCCTGCAGCGTCGCGAGCGTGACTACGCGACCTTCCGGGTGCGCGCGGACGAGGTGCGTCGCTCGTCGCTCGCGATCCTGCCGGCGACGATCTGGTACCGGGACTGCGACCGGTTCGGCGACGACGACCGGTTCGGCAACGACGACAACGACGTCCGCGATGGCCGTGACGGCCGTGACGGCCGCGACCGCAACCGCAACCGGTGGGAGTCGAAGAGCTTCGGCCTGCTGCTCCGCATCGAGGACAACGACCGTCGCCGGTGAATCAGTAACTAGGTGAGTGTGCGCGGCCGGCGGGGGCGTCCGGCCGCGCACACGTCTTTTCAGCGGGCGGACGCCGCCATGATCAGTGCGGCGGGGTCGGCGCAGACCAGCTCCAGCGCCCGGGCCACCAGCGCCGGGTCGAACGTCGAGGCGTGGAACGTCGCCTCCACATGCAGCACCTCGCCCATCTCCGACGTGGTCAGCGTGATGCCCTCCGGGCCGTTGAGCGTCGGAACGCTCTGGTTCACCCGGTGCGCCGCCTCGATCGCCCAGGGCAGATCGGCCAGCACGTCGTGCCGCCCCTGGTTGCTGAAGGTCAACCGGGCCGTCGGATCGGCCGGCGCCTCGCCCGGGTAGGGCGCGGGCATCCCCGGCGCGCCGGTCACCGCGAGCTTCGACTCGCGCAGCAGCATCATCGTCAGCATCCCGCCGGTCGCGAGCTTGCCCTTCAGCGTCTTGTGGATCGCGAGCGGGTCGGTCAGGCTCGCCGGCGACAGCCACGGGCCGAAGCAGAAGTTGCTCTCCACCGCGACACCCGCCGGCAGGTAACGCCGGCCGTCGGCGAGGAACGTCGCCCCGGACGTGTCCGGCCGCAAGCCGAGGTCGCTCAGCGCCGCGGTGAAGGCGGCGAAGGTGATCGCCGAGGTGGTCACGCCGGGCGCGTACTGGTCACGCCACTGCCGCATCTTGCCGAGAACATCGGCCGAGCGAGCGGTCCGCACGGTCAGATCCGCCGCCCAAGGCCGCGTCTCCCCGAGCTCGAAGTGCGGAGTACGAGCCATCCGCAGCCCCGCCGCCGCCCCTGACCGGACTGAAGACTGAGCCGAACGCAGCGCGTCGCCCCATTTCGACGGGTGCTTGCCGAACGTGTGCCACCAGGCCCGGGGCAGCGCGAACACCCGCGGCATCGGCGCGATGACGGCGGCCCGCTCCTCGCCCGCCGCGCGCACGATCTCGCGCAGCAGCGTGTTCACCGGCCCGGCGTCCCCATAGGCGTGCGCCACCTTCATCGCCACGTACCCGCCGCCGGCCAGGATCCGCACCGGATGGTCGGCGCGCGGCTCCGCCTGCAGCCGGCGGGTCATCGCGTCGAAGTCGGTGTCGTCACCTAGGTCGGTCACGGCCTCGGTCACGAAGTCGGCGAACGCGGCCGAGTCGAGGTGCAGCCAGCGGCCACCCTCACGGTCCAGGCGGGACACCGCGCGGTGCGTCGGGTCGGCGGCGTGCAGGCCGATCAGCGCGGCCCGGATCCGGCCGGCGTCGACGCCGGTCAGCGGGCCGACCGTCCGGATGTACTCGAGCGGCAGCCAAGCTCGCTCGTGCAGGGTCAGGCGGGTGGCGGACATGGTTCCTTCCGGAAGCTCGGCCGCGTCGGCTCGCCCGGAGGGCAGCACGACACGCAGCACGGTGGGTGCGACGAGGATCATCTCCACCGCCATCACGACGGCCACCCAGCCGACCAGCTCGGTCAGGCTGCCGCGGCTCCCGCCGTACCAGGCGGCGACCAGCTCGGCCACGCCGGCGAACACCGAGAAGATGCCGGCGCCGCGGACCTTGCCCTGGACCCGCGAGATGGCGAGGAAGAAGTGGTGGAAGACGAAGGGGAGGTAGGTCAGCGCGAGGATCGTCAGGGCGGCGCCGGCCGAGGCCGCGTACCCGGAACCGAAAAGGCCCATCACCGGGCGCGCGAAGATCGCGATGAAGATGGACGCCGGCAGGCCGGTCACCAGGCAGATGACCAGGCCGACGCGCACCTTCGACCGCAGCGCCGCGCGGTCGCCGGCGGCCACCGCGAAGAGCGTCAGCGCGACGTTGCCCGGGACCATGGCCAGGAACGACGTGACCATGAAGGCGGTGTAGAACGACGCGTTCGCCTCGGCGGAGAGCACCGCGGTGACCACCAGCGGCAGGGCCGCGCGGGGCAGGTAGGTGGCGAGGTTGAGCAGGTTGTGGTCGAACGTCGCCTGACCGCGGCCGCGAAGCAGCTCGAGCCGGGGGCGGGCCGAGTCGACCATGCCGCGCCGGCGCAGCGCGCGGCCCAGCACGGCCACCGACAGCACCATGCCGGCCACCCAGGTGAGCAGCAGCGTGCCGCCGGTGAGGGTGAACGGGAGAACCGCCAGGGCGCCGAGCAGCACCAGCTTGAGCACCGAGAACCAGGCGTTGCGCATCAGCTGCATCGGCCCGGCGAGCAGCCCGACCAGCGCCTCGTCCAGCACCAGCGTGACCGCGTTGAGCGCGATGCCGAAGACCAGCAGCACGGTGGCCGCCGGGCTGCCCAGCGCGTGCTGCAGACCGGGGACCGCCAGGTGCGCCACGGCGACGTAGATCAGGCCACCCACCGTCGCGGCGCTGCCGGCGACCAGCAGGCAGGTGGAGATCAGCTCCCACCTCCGGCCGGTCAGCCTCGGCAGGTCGGAGATCAGCATGGTGCCCATGCCGAACATGCCGATGGTGCCGATCAGCGTCATCGCGGAGACCGCGGCGCTGGCCTGGCCGACCGCCTCGGCCGATGCGGTGCGGGCCGCCAGCCACCAGTACGCGAAGCCGAACAGCGACGTGATCGCCGTGGTGGCCATCAGCGAGCCGGCGTTCAGGAACAGGTCGACGTGTCCCCGCAACCTGCCGAGCAGGCCGGGACGGGCTGGCGGCGCGCTGGTCGGCACGGCCTCGGTGGTGGTCACACGTTCCCCCAATGATCGACAAGACAAAGGTAATAACTCGTCGTAATTGGGTGGTACGGCAAAGCGGTCGGTCTCGGTGCATTTGTGCAGGTCGCAGGCTGGCCGTTCGACCGAGGTTTGTTACCTCTGAGGCGTCGCTGTCACGCTGCGTGAATGGTGGCTCACAACCAGCCCGCTCTCTTGGCCAGACGATGCACCGCGAAGGCCGCCACCACCATCAGGCCCAGCACGGCGAGGTAGCCGTACTTCCAGCGCAGCTCCGGCATGTTGTCGAAGTTCATCCCGTACACCCCGGCGATGGCCGTCTGCACCGCGGCGATCGCGGCCCAGGAGGCGATCTTGCGCATGTCGTTGTTCTGGTCCACCGACACCTGGGCGAGCCGTGCCTGCAGGATCGAGTTGATCAGCTCGTCGAAGCCGGCCACCCGATCGACCGCCCGGGCCAGGCGCCCACGGACGTCCACGAAGTAGGGCCGCAACCCGGCCGGCAGGTCGTCGGAGTCGAGCACTCGGTGCAGCGGCTCCTGCAGCGGCATGACCGCCCGCTTGAACTCCACCATCTCGCGCTTGAGCTGGTAGACCTGCGAGATGCTGGGGGAGCGGTCGGTGGCGAAGGCGGACTCCTCGAGCCGTTCGAGGTCGTCCTCGACGTGCCGAGCGACCTCCAGGTAGACGTCGACCATCGCGGTGCACACCGCGTACGCGACCGCCCACGGCCCCAGCCCGAGCAGCGCCGGGCGCTTCTCCAGACCGGCTCGCACCGATTTCAGCGCGCCGGGCGCGCCGTGCCGGACCGTGATGACGAACCGGTCGCCGAGCAGCACGGTCACGTCGCCGGTGTCCACCACCTCGGAGGTCTCGGTCAGCTCCTCGTGCTCGACGTAGCTCGCGGTGCGCAGCACGATCCGGGTCACGTCGCCGATCGACTCGACGGCCGGGCGGTGGCCGCCGGCCAGCGCCTGCTCGACGGTCAGCTCGTGCAAGCGGAACGCCTCGGCGATCTGCCGCATGGTCGGCGCGTCGGGCTCGTGCAGCCCGAGCCACACGAACGCGTCACCGCGGCGGCGCATCTCCTGCGCCGCCGCGGTGAAGTGGATGGAACCGGGTTTCCGAACGCCGCGCGAGTAGACGGCGCAGTCGATCACACTGTCCGGGTTGTGCCGCCTCGGCTCTCTTCGCTGCTCAGGCTCCGGGCCGACGAGTGTCTGGACCAGCTTCGACCGCAACCATCGCAACATGGCGCACAAGGTAGCGTCAGGCGTCCCGGCGCATCGCTCGCACTCCCACGAACAGGCCGAGGGCGCAGACGCCGGCCGCGGCCAGCGCGCCGGTCACCGTGGTGGTGGCCCAGACGTCGCCGTTGAAGAGCGCACGCTCGGCGTCCACCACGTACGTCAGCGGGTTGAACTTCGCCGCCGTCCGCAGCCAGCCCGGGCCGCCGTCGATCGGCAGCAGCATCCCGGCCAGCAGCAGCAACGGGAAGAGCAGGGTCTGCTGCACGGTCCAGAACAGCCAGTCCTGATTCTTCGACGCCAGCGCCAGGCTGTAGGACAGCGCGCCCAGGCCGACGCAGAACGCGCCCAGGATCAGCAGGCCGATCACCGCGCCGCCGAGATCCACCTCGAAGCCGAACGGCAGGCACACCGCCACGATGAGCACCGCCTGCGCGGCCATCGGCACGATCTCCTTGAGCGCGCGCCCGACCAGCAGGGCCGAGCGGCGCAGCGGGGTGACGAGCATCCGTTCGTGCGAGCCGGTCTGCTGCTCCAGGAGCAGGTTGGACCCGGTCATCGAGGAGGCGAAGAGGGCGGACATGACCACGATGCCCGGCACGAACCACTGCAGCGCGGATCCGCCCTCGACGTCGGGCAGCAGCGGCGCGAACAGGCCGAGGAAGACCAGCGGCTGCACCATGCTGATGATGATCGTGAAGGGTTGCCGCAGCGTGGGCCGCAGCTCACGGCTGAAGACGGTCTGGATGTCGGTCACGATGCTGGTCATGGCTCAGGCCTCCGTCATCTCGGCGCCGCCCTCGCGGAGGCTGCGGCCGGTCAGTTCCAGGAAAACGTCGTCGAGGGTCGGGCGGGTGACCTCGATCGAGGTGGGCGGCACCTCGGCGATGCGCAGGTCGTCGAGCAAGGCGGGCAGGAGCTCCGCGCCGCCGTTGACGCTGATCACGACGACACTGCCGGTCCGCTCCAGGCGGTGCGGGACGCGGCCCGCCGCGGTCGCCGCGTCGGCCTCGGTCGCGAACCCGAGGGTGATGCGATCGCCGACGTGCTTGGCCTTCAGCCGGTCGGGGGAGTCGTCGGCGATGACCCGGCCGTGGTCCACGACGATCACCCGCTCGGCCATCGAGTCGGCCTCGTCGAGGTAGTGCGTGGTCAGCACGATCGTGGTCTCGTGCTCGGCGCGCAGCCGGACGATGTGCTCCTGCAGGTTCGCCCTGTTCTGCGGGTCGAGGCCGGTGGACGGCTCGTCCAGAAAGAGCAGCTCGGGCGCGTGGATCAGGCCCATCGCGATGTCGAGCCGGCGGCGCTGACCACCGGACAGCGTGGACACCGTGCGGTCGGCGACCTCGGACAGCCCGAGCGAGTCGACCAGCTCGGCGGCCCGCTCGCGGGCCGCCTTGGCCCGCAGGCCGTACGCACGGCCCTGGCTGACCAGCTCGTCACGGCCGCGCTGGTTGTGCCCCGCGCCGTTGCCCTGGCCGATGTAGCCGATCCTCTGCCGCACCTCGCGCTGGTGCCGCACCACGTCGAACCCGGCGACCCTCGCGGTGCCCGAGGTCGGCTCGATCAGCGTGGTGAGCATCCGCAAGGTGGTCGATTTACCGGCGCCGTTCGGCCCGAGCAGCGCCACCAGCTCGCCCGGCTCGACGGTGAGGTCGATGCCCTGCACCGCCTTGACGTCCTTGAAATGCCTGGTCAGTCCTCGTGTCTCGATCATGTGGTCAACGCTAGAGTGGATAGCGGCCAGTTCCTGTCCGCAATCCGGAGGATGCTGAATTCATGGCGAACACGAGCGCGCGGATGCTGCGGCTGCTGTCCCTCCTGCAGACCCATCGTTACTGGCCCGGCGGCGAGCTGGCGGACCGGCTCGACGTCAGCCCGCGGACGCTGCGCCGCGACGTCGACCGGCTGCGCGAGCTCGGTTATCCGGTCGACGCCGCGCGCGGTGTCGCCGGCGGATATCAGCTGCAGGCCGGTGCCGCCGTGCCGCCGCTGCTGCTCGACGACGAGGAGGCGGTCGCCATCGCCGTCGGCCTGCGGACCGCCGCCGCGGGCGCGGTCGCCGGGTTCGAGGAGACGTCGGTGCGCGCGCTGGCCAAGGTGATCCAGCTGCTGCCGCCGCGGCTGCGCAAGCGAATCGACGCGCTGCAGGCGATGACCAGCCCCGGCGTCTTCGGCGGCGGGCCGACGCTCGACGCCGGCGCGCTCACCACCCTGGCGATGGCCTGCCGCGGCGAGGAGCGCCTGCGCTTCGATTACACCGCCCGGGAGGGCGAGGCGAGCAGCCGGTACGTCGAACCGCACCGCCTGGTTTCCCTCGGCCGGCGCTGGTATCTGATCGCCTGGGACCTCGACCGCGGCGACTGGCGCAGCTTCCGGGTCGACCGCCTGACGTCACCGGCCCTGACCGGCGCGCGGTTCCGCCCCCGCGACATCCCCGGCGGCGACCCGGTCGCGTGGCTGCGCGGGCGGCTCGCCGCGGTACCCAACCGATACGACGTCTCGGTGCGGCTGGACACCCCGGGCCAGACGGTGCGCAACGCCGTCGGGCAGTGGGCGAACGTGGAGGACGACGGGCCGCAGAGCTGCCGGCTGCGGATGAGCGTCGACGACCTCGCCTGGCCGGTGATGCTGATCGGCATCCTGAACGCTCCCTTCACCGTCGAGTCGCCGCCCGAGCTCGCCGTCGCGGCGCGTGCGGCCGGGGAGAACCTGCTCCGCGGCACCGCGTGAGACGACGGTGGATGGGCGCCCCCGTGACGCCCATCACCGCGGAGAAACCTATCGGCGGGGTACGACAATCCCTCTCCCGGCCTTGACATGCAGGCATCTGACTGCATAACTTTAGGTAGTGGATGACGTGTTCCGGGCGCTGGCCGATCCGACTCGGCGGTTTCTGCTCGATCTGCTGCACGAGCAGAACGGGCAGACGCTGGGCGAGCTGTGCGAGCGGTTGGAAATGACCCGTCAGTCCGCCACGCAACACCTGTCCGTGCTGGCCGCGGCCAATCTGATCAGCACCGTCCGGCGCGGGCGGGAGAAGCTGCACTACCTCAACCCGGTCCCGCTGCAGGAGATGCAGGAGCGGTGGATCGACAAGTTCGAGCGGCCCCGGCTGCGGGCCGTCAGCGACATCAAGCGACGAGCGGAGACCACTATGAGTGATCGTCCTACGTACGTCTACACGACCTACATCGAGAGCACGCCCGAGAAGGTGTGGCAGGCGCTGACCGATGCCGACCTGACGGCCGACTACTGGGGGCATCGCAACGAGTCGGACTGGCAGGTGGGCTCGACGTGGCGGCACGTGCGCACCGACGGGTCCGGGATCGCCGACATCGAGGGCAAGGTGCTCGAGAGTGATCCGCCGCGCCGGCTCGTGACCAGCTGGGACCCGTCCAGGGTGACCTACGAGATCGAGCCGTTCGAGGACATCGTCAAGCTGACCGTGACGCACGAGGACCTGGCGACCGACCAGGACCTGACGGACATCTCGCTCGGCTGGCCGGCCGTGCTGGCGAACCTCAAGACGCTGCTCGAGACGGGCCGCAGCATGGCGCAGGCGCCGTGGGCGATGCACCGCTGAAATTGTCGTAGGGGGCGGGCAGGATGCCCTCATGACGATTCTCGGCGCCACCTTCCGGCCCAGCCAGCCACCGGAGACCTTGCGCGACATCGCGCGCCTGGCCGACGACGTCGGGCTCGAGGAGCTCTGGCTGTGGGAGGACTGCTTCCTCAACGGCGGCATCTCCGCGGCCGCGGCCGCGCTCTCCTGCACCGAGCGTCTGCGGGTCGGCGTCGGCCTGACGCCGGTGCCGTTCCGCAACGTCGTGATCGAGGCGATGGAGACCGCCACGTTGCACCGGATGTTCGGCGACCGCCCGATCATCGCGGTCGGGCACGGCGTGCAGGAGTGGATGGGCCAGGTCGGCGCCCGCGCCGCGTCGCCGCTGACGCTGCTGCGCGAGTGGGTGACCGCCTATCGTTCGCTGCTGGCCGGTGAGGAGGTCAGCACCGAGGGCCGATACGTGTCGATCGACCGGGTCAAGCTCGACTGGCCGCCGGCGGTGGCGCC
>NZ_JBFAZH010000061.1:0-14323 GCF_040681735.1 Actinoplanes sp. NPDC051633
CCGCAACGCCCACGGCGGCTCCAGCACCGCACGGCAGAACGCGGCGGTGCGGGCCCGGACTCCGTCCAGCAGGTCCCCCAGCGGATCCATGCCCAGGAAGCGTAGACGCTCGGACAGGCGGGCGAGCCTGTCGAACATGGATCGCAGCGCCGGCCGCCGGTTCACTGGAGGCACCAGACAGGAGGCTGACATGTATGCGATCACCGGAATCACCGGCCACGTCGGCGGTGCCGCCGCCGACGCCCTCATCGAGGCGGGAGCGCCGGTCCGTGCCGTCGTCCGCAACCGGGACAAGGGCGCGGCTTGGCAGGGGCGGGTCACCGAGGTGGCGGTGGCCGACTTCACCGACCGCACGGCGCTGACGGCCGCGCTCACCGGCTGCCGGGGGGCGTTCGTGATGCTGCCGACCGTCGCCACCTTCACCGACGCCGACCACCGTCGGATGGCCGACTCCATCGCGGCCGCGGTGGCCGCGAGCGGCGTATCCCAGGTCGTCATGTTGTCGTCGATCGGAGCCGACCTCGCCGAAGGCAACGGCCCGATCCGCTGGCTGCACCACCTCGAAACCGGGCTGCGCGGCAGCGGAGCCGTGCTGACCCTGATCCGCTCGCCGCACTTCCAGGAGAAGGTCGAGGACGTCCTGGGCGCGGTCCGCGGTGCCGGCATCTACCCGGTCCTCGGCGAGTCCGCCGACGTGCCGGTCCCGATGGTGGCGACCCGCGACGTCGGAGCCGCCGTGGCGCACGCCCTCACCGCGCCACCGGCGGTCACCGAAGTCGTCGACCTCGATGCGCCGGCCTACACCGAGCGGCGGGGGGGGGGGGGGGGGTGGCGGGGGGGGGGGGGGCGGCCCCCCCCCCGGCGCGCGGCCCCCGGGGGCCCCCCCCCCCCCGACTTGCGGTCGCCGGGGCAACCCAATCGCCACCGGGCACGGGGATCTCTGCCGCACGTACCCGATCGGATAGCTAACAGAAGTCTCGCCCGGATCGGCTCTTGCCCCGCGCACCCCGTGTGCGCTTTTCCAGTGGCTTCTCAGCCTGCTCTCTCAGGAAGGTGCAACGGGCCTGCAAGGACCCGGACACGAGCGGCGGTTACGGTCTGCTTCGGTGGGGAATCCACTGACCGCTTCGACGCCTGAAGGGCCTGAAGGGAAGGACATCAGCATGAGTCTCGACCGTGCCGTCGCCCCGGATCCGTACGACCTGTTGCCCGCGGTGCCGTCCTTCACGGTGACCAGCACTGACGTGACCGACGGCCAGCCGCTCGACGAGATCTTCGCCCACCCGAGCGTGGGTGGTAAGAACCTGTCCCCCCAGCTCGCCTGGGCGGACTTCCCGGCGGAGACCCGGGGTTTCGTGGTCACCTGTTTCGACCCGGACGCGCCGACCGGCAGCGGGTTCTGGCACTGGTCGCTGGTCAACCTGCCGGTGTCGGTGACCGAGCTGGAGCGTGGCGTGGACCCGCTGCCCGAGGGCGCGTTCTGCGTCCGCAACGACTACGGCGATCAGAATTACGGTGGCGCGGCGCCGCCGCCCGGTGACCGCCCGCACCGGTACGTGTTCGCCGTGCACGCCCTCGACGTCGACCGGCTCGAGGTCGGCCCGGACGCGACGCCCGCGTACGTCGGCTTCAACCTGGCCTTCCACACCCTGGCGCGGGCGACCATCCGGCCGACCTTCCAGGTCACCGGCTGCGCCACACAGCAGAACCGCCCGGAGCGCTCGCTCCGGGCGGTTGCTCGTTCCAGGGGAAGATCAGCGACGGGTACGCGCGACGACGAAGACCGACTGCCCGAACGGCGGCCGCACGATCTGCTCGGCGAACTTGGTCACCGGCAGGACGAGCGAGTCGTACACCTTCACCATCGGCCCCTCCTTGGGGGCGAGCTTGAAGATGCTGGTCGCGCCGTAGTAGCCGATGAGGCCCAGCGCGTTCGCGTAGTGCAGCTTCTCGATCTCGAGGCCGGCCTCGGTCATCGCGGCCCGCATCGTCTTCTTCGTATACCGCCGGATGTGCCCGGTGGCGATGTCGACCTGGCTCATGGCGAACATGAAGGCCGGCACGATGAGGACGACCCGGCCGCCCGGGCGGACCAGCTCGGCCATGCTGCGCAGCGCGCCGACGTGGTCCTCGATGTGCTCCAGCACGTTGTACGAGACCGCGGCGCTGTACTCACCCTGCGCGTCGGTGGCGGGCAGCAGCATCTGCCGCACGTCGATGTTCGCGTGGTCGCCCAGGCGCTCCTTGAGCTGCACCAGCCGATCGGGGTCGGCCTCGGTCGCGGTGAAGCGCGGCACGTGCTGTGCCCACTCCAGCGCGTAGTCGCCCAGGCCGCTGCCGATCTCGATCGGGTTGTCACCGAGGTACGGGAGAGCGAGCTCCACGAACCAGCGACGGTGGTTCACAGCCGTGGCGAGGCCCTCGAGGACCTCGGACTGGATCCGCTGGTCTCCGGTGATGTCTGCCATAAGTAAGGTTCCCTCGTCTTGCCTATCCGAGCTGACAGCGGGACTGCCCCACTAAACCATCCGTCGTCCAGAGACGAAAGTTGGGCCGGCGGAGCCCGCTCTATTTTTGCCTGATTGAGACATTGCACGCCGGGTACACCATGACCTGTGTGTGTCCACAGTGCGGGAAAACACACCTACATATCGGCTGCATCACGCCTCGGCCGCCCGTCACAACAACGTTACCAACCTCGGATAGGCTGCCCGACGCTATGACGATTACGGGTATTGACTCATCGGGTCAGTCGACCGGCGGTAACGCCATGCGTCCGCGCGATGTTGCCGAGGCTGCCGATGTCGACGCGGAGCTGCGGAGCCTCGACACCGGCGTGACCAGCCCGCCCATCTCCGTCATACCCGCTGCTGAGCCCGAGGTCGAGCCCGGTTCGCGTGCTCGCGTGTGGCGCGCTCTCACGTGGCGAGATGTGCTCGCCATTCTGAGTTTCGTTGCGGTATCGCTCTACATCACCGCTCCGTTGTGGCTCAATCTTGATCATGAGTTGCGTGATGATCCACAGGATCAGGCTTTCTTTGAGTGGATGATGGCGCACGGTGCTCGTGTGCTCACGGATGGCGCTTATCCGTTCTTCTCGGATCGCATGAATTACCCCGACGGGGTGAACATGATGGCCAACACCTCGGTGTTGGCTGTTTCGCTGCCGATGACGCCGATCACTCTTCTGTTCGGCCCCCATGTGGCGTTCAACTTATTTTTGACTCTCGCGTTGGCAATCACCGGCACGTCGTGGTATTTGGTGCTTTCCCGAGTCTTCGTGACGTCGCGCCTCGCGGGCTGGGTCGGCGCCCTGTTCTGCACGTTCGCGCCGAGCATGGTGTCGCACGCCGGCGGTCATCCGAACATCGTCTCGCAATTCCTGGTGCCGCTGATCATCTGGCGATGCCTCGCGCTGCGTGCCCCCGGCAAAGCGGTGCGCAACGGCGTCATCCTCGCCGCGCTGCTGATCTGGCAGGCGTTCATCAATCTCGAAATCCTGTTCATGACCGCGGTCGGACTCGGCATCTTCTGCGCGGTCATGGCCATCAGTCGCCGGCGCCCACAGCGCGGCGAGATCCGCCATTTCGTCCGGGGCCTGGCGGTCGCCGCGGTTCTCACGCTGGCCGTTCTGGCGTACCCACTGACCGTGCAGTTCTTCGGGCCGCAGAGTTATCACGGCCTGCCGCAGTTCGTCCGTAACTTCGGGGCGGATCTGGGCTCGTTCGTCGCCTACTCGACACGGTCGGTGGCCGGCAACAGCGTGACCGCCGAGCGCCTCGCGCAGAACCCGGCCGAGGAGAACGCGTTCTTCGGCTGGGGTCTGGTGATCCTCTTCCTCGGCCTGCTGGTCTGGATGCGGCGCAACGTCGCGGTGGTCGCCATGGGCAGCATCGCGCTGCTGTTCGCGGCGATGTCGCTCGGCCCCCGGATCTTCCTGAACGGCATCAACACCGGCGTCCCCGGCATCTGGGCGGTGCTGCACAGCGTCCCGGTGCTCAACTCGGCGGTGCCCACCCGCTGGGCGATGGCGATCGCGCCGGTGGTCGGCATCGTGCTGGCGATCGGCTGCCAGCGGGCCATCGACATGGCGCGCACCCAGCCGTCGGCACGCGGCCCGGTGCGGGTCGCCATGATCACCGCGGTGGCGATGGCCCTGGTGCCGCTGGTGCCGACCCCGGTGCGCAGCGCGCCGATGGCGCCGGTGCCCGAGTTCGTGAGCCTCGGCCACTGGAAGCAGTACGTGGACGAGAACCACACCGTGGTGGCCCTGCCGCTGCCGAACTCGGACTACCCCGACCCGATGCGCTGGACCGCGTACACCGGGCAGGACATGCGGATCGCCGGCGCGTACGCGCTGCTGCCCAACCAGAACCCGCTCGACCCCACCGACCGCACCGCGCTGTTCTCGCCGCCCTGGCGGCCGACCAGTGGCCTGATGGCGTCGATCAAGCAGGGCAACCCGACGCCGGAGATCACCGACACCCGGCGCGAGATGACCCTGGCCGACCTGCGGTACTGGAAGGCGGGCGTGATCGTCCTGCAGCCGCAGACGCGCGGCGTGGAGATGATGCGGGCGATGACGGACCTGCTGGGCTTCGAGCCGACCTGGCAGGGCGGCGTGTGGACGTGGAACGTGCGCGCGCTGGTCGACAACCCGCATTCGGTGCTGACCGGCACGGAAATCAGCTGATTTCGGGCTGACCCACAGATTCGCCTCCTTCCTGCCGAAGATCTCTAGGAGATCTAGGGCGGGAGACGAGATCAGATGTGGGCACGTCCTGGCCGCATGTGCGGTCTGTTCGCCTACGTCTGCAGCATTGCCGCCCTCCACCTGGTGCCGGTCCACCTGCGGGCCGCGCTCTACGCGGTCCTGATCGTCTCGGTCACCGCCGCCGGCGCCGTGCTGCTGGGCATCTCCGCACGCCGGTCCGTCGGCCGCACCCGGCTGGCCTGGATCTTCGGCTGCCTGGGGGTGCTGTCCTGGGCGGTGGTGGAGGCCCGGACCGGTGTCGGCTCCCTCGTCAACGGTCATCCGGACAGTCGCCCGATGTGGGCCCATCTGCTCAACCTCGCCGGTCTGTCGCTCGCCGTCGCCGCGATGTTCGCGCTGCCCGGCGCGCAGCGCACGAATGCCGCCCGATTCCGCACGCTGTGTGACGGCGTCATCATCGCGACCGCGCTGGTCGGCATGACCTGGATGTTCATCCTGGCGCCGATGATCGAGGTCGAGGGCAGCTTGACCAGGGCGATCATGAACCTGACGTACCCGGTGCTCGCCCTCGCCGTGCTCGCGATCGCCCTCACGCTGCTCATCGGCCAGCCCGACCTGCGGCTCAACACGCTCACCTGCATCAGCGGCGGCATCGCCACGCTCTGCGCGACGCTGCTGGTCGAGCTGCTGATGGACCTGACCGGACGAGGCCGTCTGCAACCCTGGGTGTACAGCGGCTTCGTCACCGCGGCCGTCCTGCTGTCGATCTCGCCGCTCACCCGGAGGTCCGCCGACCCGACCCGCGGCGAGCGTCCCCGCATGCTGAGCGCCTCGCTGCCCTATCTGCCGGTGATGGTGCTCGTGATCACCGTGGCCGTCCGCCTCACCCAGCACCACGAGCTGCAGGTGCCGGTCATCTGGTCCGGTGTGACCATGATGTGCGCACTCTTCGGCCGGCAGTTCCTGGCGCTGTGGCAGACCATGGCGCTCAGCCGGGACCTCAACGAGCAGCGGAGCCGGCTCGCCCACGAGGCCACCCACGACTCACTCACCGGCTTGCCCAACCGCGCGGTGCTCGCCGACCGCCTCGCCGGCCTGGACGGGACCGGTGAGCCCGCGCTTCTCATGATCGATCTGGACGGCTTCAAGGCGATCAACGACAGCCTCGGGCATCAGGCGGGCGACCAGCTGCTCGTCGTCATCGCCGAACGATTGCGGGCCGTCGACGACGCCGGCGTCCTGGTGACCCGGCTGGGCGGTGACGAGTTCGCGGTGCTGCTCGACACCGGCGGCCGGCACCGCGCGATCCAGCTGGCCGGCTGGATGCTGGCCACCGCCGCCGAGCCGGTCGTCCTGCCCACCCGGACCGTCACCGTGAACGCCAGCGCCGGGATCGCCGTGCGCACCGGGCCGGACCAGGACCTGATGCGGCAGGCCGACCTCGCGCTCTACGCGGCGAAGGCGGCCGGCAAGGGCCGGTGGCGCCTCTTCGACCCGGCCATGCAGGCGGAGGTCGACGCACGGCTCCAACGCGAGGCGGACCTCGCCCACGGTGAACTCCAGGTGTACTTCCAGCCGATCGTCAACCTGGTCACCCGCCGGATCACCGGCGCCGAAGCCCTCATCCGGATGCGGCACCCCGAGCACGGCATGCTCACGCCCGACCAGTTCCTCGGCGTGGCCCGCGACCAGGGCCGGCTGCCCGAGCTCGACCGATGGGTGCTCGGGCAGGCGTGCGCCCAGGCCGCCGCCTGGCCCGCCCTGGCGGTCAGCGTCAACCTCTCCGCCGAATACCTGGCGTCCGGCACGGTGGTCCGGGACGTGTCCGCCGCCCTGGCTGCGAGCCGCCTGCGCGGTGCCGCCCTGGTCGTCGAGGTGACCGAGACCGCGCTGGTCGCCGACCTCGACGCGACGGCCGCCACGCTGGCCGAGTTGCGCGCGCTGGGCGTCCGGGTGGCGCTGGACGACTTCGGCACCGGCTATTCGTCGCTGTCCTACCTGCGCACGCTGCCAGTGGACATTCTCAAGATCGACCGATCGTTCGTGCAGGACCTGGACACCGGCGATGCCCGACTGCTGACCTCGGTGGTGGCCCTGGCCGGCAGCCTGGGTCTGATCTGCGTCGCCGAGGGCGTCGAGCACGAATCCCAGGCGGTGGCGCTGCGGGAGATGCACTGCGAGCGGGCGCAGGGCTACCTTTTCGCCCGGCCGATGCCGGCCGGCGAGCTGACCGGCCTGCTGGAGATGGTCACGGCTTGATGCAGCAGCCCTTGCAGACCTTGGGCTGCGGCAGCGTGAAGGCCAGGCAGCAGGTCTTGCGCTGTACGTCCAGCCGCCCGGCGCGGTCGGGCACCAGCTCGATCAGGTCGGCGATGCCCAGGGCCGTCAGCAGCGTGTCGATGGTCTCGGCGGACGAGCCGGGCAGCACGTCGGCGGAGCGCAGCACGCCGTAGGCGACACCCGAGGACAGCGAGCCCAGCAGGGTGCGCTTGCCCAGCCGGACCCGTCGGTGGATCGCGTCGAGCATCGGGTCGAGGTGGTCGTCGAGCAGCGAGCGGCGCAGCTCCTCCAGCAGGGCGGGCTCGTCGGCGACCACGCGGATCCGACTGTCGCCGCTGAGCGCCAGCGGATCGCTCGGCAGGACCGCCACCGGGGTCTCCTGCCGCATGCCGATGGTGATCAGCGGGCGCGGGTCGCGGAAGTGCATCAGCACGTCCTGCCCCGTCAGCAACGGCACCCGGCGCGCGGACGCCCAGCCGAGCACGGCGGGCAGAGCCAGCCAGTACGTATACGCCTTCCAGGCCAGTGCGGCGGCGGCGTGCGGCTGCGCGTTCCACCGGCGACGCGCGGACTCGAGCAGATCGTCGAGGGCGCCGTTGGCCAGGTGCGCGGTCGGCGCCCATCCGGCCCGGTCGGTGACCGTCAGGTCGGGGGCGAGGCCGGGCAGTTGCGTGCTGGTGCCGAACATGGCGCGCAGGGTCGCGTTGACCGGCGCCAGGGGGTCCTCACCGCGGGTGACGACCGCGCGGTCCAGTGCAGCGGTCACCGGGCGCCGCGGCAGTGCCGCTTCATCTGCTGGATCACCGCTGTCACCTCGCCACTGAGAATCGTCCCGCTGGGCTTCCAGGTCACCCACCGTACCTTGCTGAGGCTAACCTAACCACGCGGCCATCCGGCACGAATGTGCGCCCCCCAACAGGTGTTCTTCCTCCGAATACCCCATGCGACGGTGACCTCACGCCGCGTTGCGGCGTTGCCGGTTTCGTCAAGGTTTTTGTCGGCAACGCGCTACTAGCCCCTTGTTGACACCGGGAGACAGCGACACTGAATTTCCCGTCGCGAAGGGGACATCTGTGATGACCACCTCGCCCGTCGATAGGGCTGCCGACCATTTCGTCACGGCGCTTGCGCAGTGGCGCAACGACCGGGGAATGACGAAGAAGCAGCTCGCGGCGCGCATGGGCTTCGATCCGTCGTACGTCAGCCACGTCGAAGGGCGCCGGCACAAGCCGACCGAGGACTTCGCCCGCCGGGCCGAGGCGGTGCTGGCGGCGGGCGGTGCGATCTGGCAGCGATTCCAGGAGTACGACGAATTGCGGCACGCCCGCAGTGCGGCGGCGCACAGGGACCCGCCCGTGCCGGCCCAGTGGATGCCGCCGGGCACCGGGCTGATCGTCGAGCAGGAGGTCGCCGAGCTCACGTACCTCGACGGGGCGTACCGGTGCCGGATCATCCGGGCGCTCTACAACGCCGGGACCGAGCCGGTCACCCGGTACATGATGAAGATCTCGGTCGACCGGTACCCGCAGGACCCGTCCGGCTCCAACCGGCACCACCGGGCCTTTCCGCTCACCTGGGAAGAGCTCGACATCGAGGCGGTGGCCGGCGACGGGGACGCCGCCGAGCCGATGCAGCAGCGGATCAAACTGGACCGGGACGCGTCCAAAGAGGTGTGGCTGCTGTTCGCGAACGAGCACGGCCAGTTCCCCCTCTATCCCGGTGAGCGGACCACCATCTCCTATGCGTACACCGTCGGCGAGGAGAAGTGGGGCCAGTGGTTCCAGCGCGCGATGCGCCTGCCCACCCGGAGCCTCACCGTGCGCCTGGACTTCCCGGTGCATTTCGAGCCGCAGGTGTGGGGCGTCGAGACGTCCCTAGCTGCGGAAGTACCCGTACGGACGCCGCTGGAACGCCACAACGAGCGTGATCGCGCCATTTTCGAGTGGTCGACCGACCAGCCGCTGCTCAACGCCCGCTACCGTCTCGAGTGGCGGTTCCGGGGCGTCGGCGCGCCCACGTACGAGGACAGCCCTCCGCTCAACGGCCACGTCGTCCCCGAGCAGCGGGCCTCGGCGCGGATGAAGGGCGCCGGCATCATCCAGCGCGGGTCCGACGTGCTCCGGCAGCGGGCCCGGCACTTCCAGCTGCCGCGGGAGCTGGCCGAGGCGCAGGAGGCGGTGACCGCGCTGCTGACCGCACTGCACCGGCTGGAGTCGCTGCACGACTTCAGCAAGGGCGTCGGCCTGGCCGCACCGCAGATCGGCCTGTCGGCGGCCGCCGCCGTGGTGCGACCGCCGGAACGCGACGTCGACCCGGTGGTGCTCCTCAACCCTCGGGTGGTGGGCGAGTCCGGCGACGGCGACGAGCAGTACGAGGGATGCCTGTCCTTCTTCGACTACCGGGGACTGGTGCGCCGGCCGCTGCGGATCGAGGTCGAGCATGCCCGGTTCGACGGCACCCGGGTGATCACCAGCTTCGAGCTGGCGATGGCCCGGCTGGTCAGCCACGAGATCGACCACCTGGAGGGCCGCCTCTACGTGGACCGGATGCAGGCCGACTCGGCCCTGGTGCCGGTCTCGGACTATCAGCAGTCCGGCCGGCCCTGGTCCTACTAGGGAGGCCTAGTTGAAGGCGTCGTACTTGACCCGGATCGACGGGACCTGCATCTCTGCCAACGTCTTCAGCGTCGCCTTGACCATCGCGCCGGATCCCGAGACGAAGAAGTCGTGCTCGTTCCACGGGCCGTAACGCGCCACCACGTCCGAGATGTTGCCCTGCTCGCCCGGGAAGGTCGGATCCTCGCTGCACGCCGTCACCACCGACAGCCACGGGTATCGAGCGGCGAGGCGGTTCAGCTCGGCCAGGTCGTACAGGTCGTCACGGTTGCGGGCGCCGAAGAAGACGTGCACCCAGCGGGTCCGGTTGTAGCGGGTCAGCTCCTCGAGCAGCGACTTGACCGGGGCGAGGCCGGTGCCGCCGGCCACGAAGACGGCGTCCCGGGTCGATCGCCGGTCCAGGTTCATCGAGCCCATCGGCGCGGCCAGCTTGATCATGTCGCCCACTCGCAGCCGCCGGACCAGGGCGCTGGACACCCAGCCCGCGCCGACCGCCCGGACGTGGAACTCCAGCGTGTTGTCCCGCCGGGGAGCATTGGCCGGCGAGTACGTGCGCCACAGCCGAGGCTGGATGCGCGGGCACTCGAGGCTCAGATACTGACCCGCGCGGAACTCCAGCGGTGCCATCGGCGCGACGGTGAACACCGCGATGTCCTGGCCGCGACGCTCATGGGTGAGCACCTCGGCGTGCCAGAAGGGCGGGTTCGGATCCGCCTCGGCACCGGCCAGCATGCGCGCCGCGATCACCGCGTACGCGTCCGCCCACGCCTGGTCGTACTCAACGCTCCACTGCTCGCCGGCGTACTGCCGCATCGCCTCGATCAAAGCGCCGCCCACCACCTCGTAGTGCTCGGGTTCCACGTGAAACTTGCGGTGATCGCGGCCGAGTCCGCGCAGGTACTCGTCGAACTTCTCCGGATCTCCCAGCGTCTGGACGGCGGTGACGATCGCGTTCAGCAGGCGGGAGCGTTGCACGTCCATGTGGACGGGGAAGAGGTCACGCAACTCCGGGTGGGACAGGAACATGCGCGCGTAGAAATAGCCGGCGACCTTGTCCTGATACTCCTCGACGAGGCTCCAACTCTCCTTGAGCAAACGCGCGAGGTCTCCCATGCAAATCAGGGTGGACATCACAGTCGGGTTCGCGACGCACGGTTAGTGCGATTGGTGCCGTAACCTCGCCCGACACCCCCGGCCCTATCGTTGTGCGGGTGACCCACGCAGTCGATCAGCCCACTCGTCGGCACACCGGCATCGAAGTCGCCATCGTCCTGCTGCTGTCGCTGGGCGCGAGTGCCGTCTACGCCGTGGTGTCGCTGATCGCGAAGCTGACGGCCGGGCCACCGTTGTCGCAGCAGACCGCCACGCTGAACCCGTCGCAGTCGCCGCGGCCGTACCTCGATCTCACGTACCAGATGTTGGGGATCTTCTTCGCCCTCGTGCCCGTGCTGCTCGCGCTCTATCTGCTCGGCCGCCGCCGCGCCGAGCTCGGCCGGCCGTTCCTACGCCCCGCCTACGACCTGGGCTGGGGTTTCGGTCTGGCCGCGGCCATCGGGATCCCCGGCCTTCTACTGGTGTACGTGGCCGCGCAGCTCGGACTCAACGCGCAGATCGTCCCGGCGGCCCTGCAGCCGGTCTGGTGGGCGGTGCCCGTGCTGATCCTCAAGGCCGTCGAGAACGCCGTCGTCGAAGAGGTCATCGTCGTCGGATACCTGATGACCCGGCTGCGCTCACTCGAATGGCGCCTCTGGCACATCGTCGCCGCGTCGGCGGTGCTCCGCGGCTCCTACCACCTCTACCAGGGCTTCGGCGCCTTCGTCGGCAACGCCGTGATGGGCGTGATCTTCGCCCTCTTCTTCCGGCGCAGCAAGCGCGTGATGCCGCTGGTCATCGCGCACTCGCTGCTCGACATCGTGGCCTTCGTCGGCTACACCCTGCTGCCGGACTCCTGGCTCAGCTGGCTGTAGAACTTCGCCGTGCGCATGCCCATCGTGCGGGCGCCGTTCCGGCTCGTCATGATCGCGGCCAGCCACGCGGTGCCCGGGAAGAGCCGGTTGACACCCCGGACGATCGTCCAGGCGCCGGCCTGCGCCGAAGCCATCCGGCCGAGCCGCCAGACCGCGTCGGTGAGCTTGGCGTCCTCCTCATAGGCGGGCTGCTCGGCACTCGCGAGAGCGGCCTCGGCGTCCTCGAGCGTCGGATGCACCTGATTGAGCACCAGCAGCTCGACGGCGCGCCGCCGGTCGGTGGGGTCGAGCCGGTGCGCGGCCGCCACGTGCAGGATCATCTCGGCGTAGGTGATCGCGTTGGCGCCCAGCATCGCAACCGGAGCGTAGGAACCCGCCGCCGCCGCGAACAGGCTGGCCACGCTGCCGAAGCGGAGGAACTGCCGCTCGGCCAGCCGGGCCAGACCGTCGTCGGTCGCGTGCGGGTAGGTCTCGCGCATGCGGCGGGCCCACTCCGCCGCGCGCGGGCCGAAGGTCTGGACCGCGGCGAGCGCGAGGAGCTCGGGTGCGTGGGCGGGATCGGCGACCAGCTGGGCCCAGGCGTCGGTCCGGCTCTTCTTCGGGGTACGCGCGGACGGCGGCGCTTGCACGGCCTGGCTGATCGGGGGCTCCTTCGCCGGTTCGGGGCTCGGTTGATCGGGGATGTGCCGGGTGGCGGTGGCCTGCTGGATCGTGGCCGCCGGGCGTTCCTGTGTCGTCTGCTGGCCGGCCGGGGACGGCCGGATGCCGGTCTTGGTTGCCGGCGGGCTTGCCGGAGGCTGGTCCGTTGCGTCCGCGACCACCGGCTGGGGTGGCTCCGGGTCCGGCTGACGTGGCACGCGGGGGGTGGTTTTTGCCGGCTGGGCCCCGGACGTGTCGGGCTGGGCGGCGGTCGTTGTCTCGGCTGCTTGCGGCTTGGGGTCTGCGGACGTTGGGGCCGTGTCGGCTGCGGCCGGCTTGGGCCTCGCGGGTGGCGGCGTCTTGATCGCGTCCGGCGTGGAAGGTGCCGGCGGTGTCGTTTTGGCTGCCGCCTGCGCGGGGGTTACGGCCGGCGGCGTCGGCTTGGCTGCGGCCTGCGTGGGGGTTGCGGCCGTCGGTGTCGGCTTGGCTGCGGCCTGCGTGGGGGTTGCGGCCGTCGGTGTCGGCTCGGTTGCGGCCTGCGTGGGTTTGGCGGCCTCCGACGCGGCCTTGGCTGCTGCCTTCTTGGCCGGGCGGGCGGTTCGGGGCTGGCGGGTGGTCTTGGCCGGGCGCGGGGGTGGGGCGTCGGCCGATGGGGCTGAGGTGGCCGGCTCGGGTGCGCGTCGGGGCTCGGCCGGAGGTGTGGGCGCGGCGTTTGTCGTTGACGGGCGCTCGGGGTCGCTTGTCGACGGGCGGGCCGGCTGGGTCTTCGCGGCGCGGGCCGGCTGGGTCTTCGCCGGGCGGGCGGCCTTGGCCGCGGGTGCTGCTTCTGCTGCCGGTGGCGGGTTCTGTGCCTGGGCCGGTGGGTCCACGCGCGCCGTTGTGCGCGAGGGGTTGGGCGGCTCGGCGGGGGCTGCGGACTTGGCCGCCTTGCGGGTGCTCGGCCTGCGGGGCGCCGCCAGAGGCGGCTGTGGGGCTGTGTCCGGAGCAGGGGGTGTGCTCGTACCCGGAGCCTTTTTACGCGCCCGCTTCGCGGGAGCCTCCGACGAGCCCGACCCCGACGATGCGGTGGAACCCTGCGACCGCGACGGGGAGTCGGCGCCGGCGTCCGGCCGCGACCCCGCAGGCTCAGCCGGATCCGAACTCGCCTTCCCGCCGGATGCCGCAGCGCCGTCGGAACGGCCCGCGGAGGGCGGCTGGAAAGTCACCCGGGGGGCGGACTTCGGCGCGCGCCGGGAGCTGCGTTCAGCCGGCTTGTTCTGCGGCGTGGGCTGGTCAGGCGTGCGAAAAGCCGCCTCCGGCGAGCGCTTGCGAGGCTCCTTCTCCTCCATCCGCGGAAGCCTAGCCGCAGGGAGCCGATTTCACCCGCTACGAACCGCGCCCCGAACCCGGCCATCCTCTTTGCCCGGCCCGGATGGGGTCCGGTATCCTCGGCTGTCGGCGGCTGTGAGCCGCCGGGGGAGACTTCGCCTAGTCTGGTCTATGGCGCCGCACTGCTAATGCGGTTGGGGTTTTACCGCCCCTCCCGGGTTCGAATCCCGGAGTCTCCGCTCGCTCGGCATCGACGGATGCTGCGCGGAGGGCCGATCCGGGCAACATGCTAGAGTCGGCACTCGGCTGGTCAAGCGACAGCCGAGAGTAACTGCGCCCGTAGCTCAATGGATAGAGCATCTGACTACGGATCAGAAGGTTAGGGGTTCGAGTCCCTTCGGGCGCGCAACGCAATCAAGGCCGTGACCAGCGAGAACGTTGGTGGCGGCCTTCTTCTTTCCCATTTTCGGCGGTCCATTTCCCGGCGTTTGGGACCGTGGTGCTCCGATGGTGCTCGGCCTTTCCTCCGGACCGGTGTTGAACAGTGGTTTTACGTCCTCCGTCGTCGTTTGCGGACGACTTGACCGTCAGGCAGAGTCGAGCGACTGTTCGTGCACCCGGCCGCCTGGCGGCTGGCACCGTGGCGAATGGTTCGCAAGCCGGACCTTGCTGTGGCAGCGTGGCCGGACCTCCCGCTGGACGGGTGGTCCGGCGCGTGGCGGTTCTAGTTCGGTATGGCGGATATTGAAGGATGCTCGCGAACACCCCGCTCGCCATGTCCAAATAGAGCCGACGGGCCG
>NZ_JBFAZH010000062.1:0-14291 GCF_040681735.1 Actinoplanes sp. NPDC051633
GCGCACTCATCCTCGTGGTCGCCCGGCTCTTCTTTCCCAACCACCGTGTCCTCCCCCGCCTTTGGGGCGAAATGCCGGAGGAGCGAAGCGACGACCAGCAAGCTCAGCTCAGCTGAACAGGCCGCCCAGCACGCCGCCCTGCTGCTGCTGGCCCTGGGCCGCGCCGGCGAACCCGCCCGGGGGCTCCTCCGACGGCTGGACCACGACGAAGCCCTGACCCGCGAAGCTCATCGTGAAGCGCTCGCCCGTGGTGCGGCCCATCAGCGTGCCCATGCCGAGCTGCTCGGCGCGGTGGTAGCCGGTCTGCAGGTTCGCCGACCAGCAGATCGCCGCCTGCGGGTCCACATAGGTCGGCTGGTCGACGTTCAGCACCACCGGTGTGCCCTTGGTCGTCACCGCGATCCGGCCGTAGCCGCTGAAGACGCAGTTGAACAGGCCGGCGTTGGAAAGCATCCCCGCGCCCTGCACCATCTTGATGTCGTACTGCAGGCTCGAGTCGAAGGCGAGCACGTTGGCGCCGTTGATCGACAGGGCGTCGCCCTGCTCGAGATCGATCAGGTGAATGTCGGCCGCGTTCTCGGCCAGGAAGACGTCGCCGTGGCCGCTGACCCGCATCAGCGGCACGCCCTCGCCGGTGAGCTTCTGCTTCAGGAATTTGCCGATGCCGCCGGAGCCGAGCGCCTCGAACTGCACCTGGCCCTGGTAGGCCACCATCGAGCCGGTGCGGGCCATGAAGTCGCCGTTGAGCTCGGCCTTGAGCAGCTTCGAGTTCTGCAGGCGGAGGCCGGGCTGCTGGCCCTCCTTCTCCAGGTTTTCGGCCGAGAAGAGTTCGCTGCGCATGTGACCTTTCCCCCTTGATGAGTGTGAAGCCAGGGTACGGGTCGACGACAAGAAGTGACCTCGGACGTTCAGACGTCAGCCCCACCCGAGCTCGTGCAGCCGGTGGTCGTCGATCCCGAAGTGATGGGCGATCTCGTGCACCACGGTGATCGCCACCTCGTCGATGACGTCGGTCTCCGACTCGCACACCTTCAGGGTCGGCACGCGATAGATGGTGATCCGGTCGGGCAGCACACCGGCGTAGTCCCAGCCGCGCTCGGTGAGGGCGTACCCCTCGTAGAGGCCGAGAAGGTCGTCGCTGCCGTCGGCCGGCAGATCCTCGACCAGCACCACCACGTTGTTCATCAGGCTGAGCAGCTCGACCGGGACCTCGTCGAGCGCCTCGCCGACCAGTTCCTCGAATCGTTCCCTGCTCATGTCGACCGGCACGATCACCATTGTGCCCGCCGGCCCCTGTCCGTAGGGGCCGGTGGGCACTGGGTCAGACGAGCACAGGTCAGGCGAGCTTTGCGGTCAGGGTGATCTGGGCGCCCGGCGAGAGCAGACGCGAGATCGGGCAGTTCTCCTTGGCGCCCTCGGCGATCTTCTGGAACGTGCCCTCGTCGATCCCGGGCACGGCGCCGACCGTGTCGAGGTCGATGCGGGTGACGCCGAAGCCGGCGTCGGTCTTGTCGAGGTGCACCTTGGCGGTGGTCTCCACCGAGGTCGGCGTGAAGCCGGCGTCGGCGAGGCCCTTGGAGAACGCCATCGAGAAGCAGCCGGAGTGCGCGGCGGCGATCAGTTCCTCGGGGTTCGTCCCCTCGCCCTCCTCGAAGCGCGACTTGAACGAGTAGTTCCCTTGGTAGCCGCCCTTGCCGGTGGTGACAGTGCCCGACCCCTCGGTCAGGTTGCCTTCCCAGCGAGCGGAAGCAGTGCGAATAGGCATGTCACCGACGCTAGTCCATCCGGCGGAAGCTGGCCGGTGGACCGGGCGGCGGTCATGATGGAACTCATGTCCACCGACAACCCTGTGCAACCGGCCCCGCCCACGGAGTCGGTCATCGAGTTCGGTGGCGCGCCGGAGGAGGCCGCGCCGGCCGCACGGGGGCGCCGCAGTGTCACCCAGCTCATGCGCGGCCTGGCCGCGGATCGTCGCACGGTGCCGCTGGCCGCGGCCGTGAGCGCCGTGGCGCTGCTCGCGTCGCTGATCTCGGAGTGGCAGACCACGGTGCTGAGCGGGTCGCGGTTCGAGGAGTTCGAGTCGGGCCGTCCGTGGACCGCCGGGATCACCGACCTGGGCGCTCTGGGCAGCGGTTACGTCGCCGGGCTGTTCGTGCTGGCCGCCGCTGTGGTGCTGGTGCTCTTCGGCCCGTCGGCCGGGCGCCGCCACCTGCGCCTGATCGGGTTGGCCGCGGGTGGCGTGCAGCTCGGTCTGATCGCGGCGACCGTTTCCGTGCTGGGCGAGTCGAGCAGGGTGGCCAGCGGATTGTTCTTCGTGGTCAGTGGGGATCCGGATGAGATTCAGCTGACGTACGGGCGGGGGATCTTCTGCGCCGTCCTCGGGGTGCTGGCGGCGATGCTGGCGCTCTGGCTGGCCGGTCGGCATCTGCCACCGGAGGTGCCGACCCGGGCGGCCGAGGAGGCGCCGCCGGAGGCCGCGGAGGTGTTGCCGGAGCCGGAGCAGGCGGGGTGGTCGTGGCGCCGCCCGGCTCGTGCGGAGCCGGCGGAGGACGAGCGGCCGGACGCGCCGATCGACCTGACCGTCTCGTCGGTCAACCCGTTCACCATGCGGAACGAGGATCGGGACAAGCCGGCCCAGCGCGACGAGTGATATCGGGATGAAGCGCGGTACGGCTCGCCGGTAGGCTCGACAATCGTGATTGACCTGCGTCTGCTTCGCGAAGATCCCGACCTGTTCCGTGCCGGCCAGCGGCTGCGCGGCGAGTCCACCGAGGTCGTGGACGACCTGTTGCGCGCCGACGAGGAGCGCCGGGCGGCCACGCAGCGCTTCGAGGCCGTGCGGGCGGAGCAGAAGTCGCTGGGCAAGCAGGTGGCCAAGGCGTCCGGCGACGAGCGGGCGGCGCTGCTCACGCGTACCAGGGAATTGGCTGCTGAGGTCAAGGCGGCCGAGACGGCCGCCGGCGAGGCCGACCAGGCACTTCGCCGGGCGCATCTCGCGGTGCCGAACGTGGTGGAGGACGGCGTGCCGGCCGGCGGCGAGGACGACTTCGTGGTGCTGCGCGAGGTCGGTGACATTCCGCACATCGAGGCGCCGAGGGACCATCTGGAGATCGGCGAGGCGCTGCGGGCGATCGACACCGAGCGCGGGGCGAAGGTGTCGGGGTCGCGGTTCTACTTCCTGACCGGGGTCGGCGCGCTGCTGCAGCTCGCGCTGTTGCAGATGGCCATCCAGCAGGCCGTGGAGCACGGTTTCACGCCGTCGATCACGCCGTCGCTGGTGCGGCCGGAGGCGATGGAGGGCACCGGGTTCCTGGGCGCGCACGCCAGCGAGGTGTACCGGCTGGAGGCGGACGACCTGTTCCTGGTGGGCACCTCGGAGGTGCCGCTGGCGGCGTACCACTCGAATGAGATCTTGGATCTGACGACTCCGGAGCGGTTCGCCGGCTGGTCGAGCTGCTATCGGCGTGAGGCCGGCTCCCACGGCAAGGATGTGCGCGGCATCCTGCGCGTGCACCAGTTCGACAAGGTCGAGATGTTCTCGTTCTGCCGGCCCGAGGAGGCGCAGGCCGAGCACCGGCGCCTGCTCGCGATGGAGGAGGAGATGCTGGCCAAGGTCGAGGTGCCCTACCGGGTGATCGACGTGGCGGCCGGCGATCTCGGCTCGAGCGCGACGCGGAAGTTCGACTGTGAGGCCTGGGTGCCGTCGCAGCGGCGGTACCGCGAGGTCACCTCGACGTCGAACTGCACCACCTACCAGGCGCGGCGGCTGAACATCCGCTACCGCGACGACGAGGGCCGCCCGCAGACCGCGGCGACGCTGAACGGCACGCTGGCCACCACCCGCTGGCTGATCCCGATCCTGGAGAACCACCAGCAGCCGGACGGGTCGGTGCGGGTGCCGAAGGCTTTGCAGCCGTTCCTCGGCGGCCGGGACGTACTTGAACCCCAGCGCTAACGAGAAGTCAATCGGCCCGCTACCTGAAGTAATAGGCGCAGGTGGGCGGGCCGGTGTAACGTTTTCCTTCCGCCCTCCGCGGGGGTCACGTTGACCCCGGAGGTTCGTATGGCCCGCCCCGGCCTTCCCAAGCTGATCGCCACCGATCTCGACGGCACCCTCGTCCGCAGTGACGACTCGGTGTCGGCCTACACCCATGAGGTGCTTGATCGGGTACGCGCGGCGGGCATCCGCATCGTCGGCGCGACCGGCCGTGGTCCCCGCCTCTCGTCTCTGACCCTCTCCGATGTGCGGGCGGCGGATTTCCTCGTCCTGGCGCACGGCGGCTGGGTCTACGACGTCTCCGATCCGCGTCCGCTGCGCGCCGCCCGGCTCTCCGGCGCCGCGCTCGCCACGGCGTTGACCGACCTGGAGGAGATCGTCGGGCCGCTCACCGTCATGGTGGAGGCGCTCGAACACGTCGGCGCCCCACTCTGGGGCACCCGCGCACCCAACTGGCGCTACGAGGTGGTCGTCGAGGAGCGGACCCGGCCCGAGTGCCTCGCCGGCGACGTGATCAAGGCCTATGCCTGCACGGCCGACCACAACGTCGACGACCTGCTGGCGATCGCCCGCCGAGTGATCCCGGCGGACGTGGCATCGGTCACCCAGGCGGGCCTGAACGTACTGGAGATCTGCCCGCCTTTCACCGACAAGGGCACCGGCCTGGCGGTGGTCGCCGAGACCATCGGCGTCGATCCCGCGGACGTCCTGGTCTTCGGCGACATGCCCAATGACCTGCCGATGTTCGCCTGGGCCGGCTGGCAGCGGGTGGCCGTGGCCAACGCACACCCGTCGGTCCTGGCGGCCGCCGACGAGGTGACGCTGACCAACGACGAGGACGGCGTGGCTCGATACCTGGACCGGCTACTGTCGAGGTGATGCCCGCTCCTTTCCGCCTCGTCGCGACCGACATCGACGGCACCCTCATCCGCAACGACGGCACGCTCAGCCCTCGCACCATCGACGTCATCGACCGGCTGCCGGTCCCGCTCGTCGTGGTCACCGGCCGTCCGGTCCGCTGGCTCGCCCAGCTGTACGACCAGATGGCCGAGCCGGTCCCGGCGGTGTGCGCGAACGGCGCGGTGGTCTACGACCCGGACACCGACTCGATCCTGCGGGCGAACCCCATGGACACGTCGCTGCTCGTCGAGGTGATCAAGAAGCTGCGCGAGGCGGTGCCCGACCTGACCCTGGCGGTGGAGGTCGAGGACGGCCGATCGTTCTGGCACGAGGACACCTGGCCGGTGCGGGCCATGAAAGACCATTCGCTCCGGGTGATCTCCTCACCCGAGGAGCTGACCTCGGCGCCGGCGGTGAAGCTGCTGGCCCGGTCGGCGTCGGCCGAGCCGGAGCAGTTCTTCGAGCTGGTGTCCCGGACCCTCGGCGGGATCGCGGAGGCCACGCACTCGTCGTCGTCCGCGCTGGCCGAGATCTCCGCCGTCGGGGTGACCAAGGCGGCCGGGCTGGCCTGGTTGTGCGAGCGGGAGGGCTTCGAGCCCGCCGACGTGCTGGCCTTCGGCGACATGCCCAACGACGTGCCGATGCTCACCTGGGCCGGGCGCTCGGTGGCGATGGGCAACGCGCACCCCGCGGTCCTCGACGTCGCTTCCGTGGTGACCGCCACGAACGAGGACGACGGGGTCGCGCGCTATCTCCGCGAGGTCTTCGACCTTTAGAGGTACTGCCCCGACTAGAGGTACTGCCCCGACCGGGCGTTCGCACTCTCCGGCCCGCCGGGCACCGGACCCATCGGGCCCATCGGCAGCGCCGGCCGCCCCTGGCCGCCGCGCATCTGCTCGAGCTGCAGGCGGGCCGCCATCTGCTGGGCGACCAGGGCCGCCTGGATGCCGTGGAAGAGGCCCTCGAGCCACCCGACCAGCTGGGCCTGCGCGATCCGCAGCTCGGCCTCGCTCGGCGGGGTGTCCCCCTCGAAGGGCAGCGACAGCCGCTCGAGCTCCTCGCGCAGCTCCGGGGCCAGGCCGTCCTCCAGCTCGGTGATCGAACGCTGGTGGATCTCGCGCAGGCGGCCCCGGCTCGCCTCGTCGAGCGGCGCCGCCCGGACCTCCTCGAGCAGCTGCTTGATCATGCTGCCGATGCGCATCACCTTGGCCGGCTGCTCGATCAGATTGCCCGGCTCCTCGGGGGCGAGGGTGCCGTCCGACTCGACCTTGCCCAGGGGACGGCCGTCGGGACCCACCACGATGACGCCGTCGTCCTGCTTGTCTTCGGTACGGGTGTCGTCGGTCATGCGTTCCATCATGTCGCAAGCAGTCTCGGCCGCAGCTCGGCCACCGCGCACTTGACGCTGCCCCCACCGCGCTTCAGCTCGCTCAACTCCACCGGAATCGGCTGATAACCGGCCGCGGCCAGCTTGTCCGCCATGTTCATGGCTTCCGCGTTGAGCACAACGTGGCGTCCGTCACTCACCAGGTTCAACCCGAACGCTTCGGCGTCCTCCCGGTCGGCGATCACCGCATCCGGGAAGAGCTGCGCGAGGATCCGTTGCGCCGCCGGGGAGAAGGCCTCCGGGTAGTACGTGATGTGCCGGTCGTCGAGCACGGCCAGCGCGGTGTCGAGGTGGTAGAACGCCGGGTCGACCAGCTTGAGCGAGAGCACCGGGCGGCCGAGCACCTCCTGCGCCTCGACATGGGCGGCCGGCTCGGTGCGGAAGCCGTGGCCGGCCAGGATCATCCCGCCGTATGCGCCGCTCAGGTAGGTGAAGTCACCCTCGCCCTCGTTGACCTGCGCCGGGTCGACGAAGGTCCACGGGCCGTTGCGGTAGAACACCGAGTGGTGCAGCGCCTCCGCGGACCGTTGCGGGTACCGGAACCGGGCGCCGTAGACGGTGCCGTCGACCGAGAAGGCTCCGTTGGCGGCGTAGACCATGTCGGGCAGGCCGGGCTGCGGGTCGAGGACGTGCACCGCGTGTCCCAGGTCGGTCAGCGTCTCGTGGAGCATGCGCCACTGCTTGACGGCCAGCGCGGCGTCGACCGCGACCGAGGTGTCCATCCAGGGATTGATGGCGTACTCGACCGTGAAGTGCTCCGGCGGACACATCAGATATGTCCTGTTACGCGGCAAGCGCTCCGTCTGGCTCATGAGGTAAAGGGTAGGTACGCTGACGGCGTGCGAAACAGCTCATAATCTTGCTCGTCGGAGGCGAATCGTTGCAGATGGACGCCGTGGACCAGCGAATCGTTGCGTTGCTGGTCGCCGATGCCCGAGCGTCGTATGCCGAGATAGGCGCCAAGGTGTCGTTGTCCGCGCCGGCGGTGAAGCGGCGAGTCGACCGGCTGCGCGCGCAAGGCGTGATCAAGGGATTCACCGCCGTCATCGACCCGGCAGCCGTCGGCTGGACGACCGAGGCGTTCGTGGAGCTGTTCTGCACTGGACGCACGACTCCGGCCCAGCTCACCGTGGCGACCAGGCGGCATCCGGAGGTCGTGGGGGCGTACACCGTGTCGGGTGACGCGGACGCGCTCGTGCATCTGCGGGCAGCGGACATCGGGCATCTGGAGCAAGCGCTGGAGCGGCTGCGGGCCGAGCCGTTCGTCACGTCGACCAAGAGCATGGTGGTGCTGTCACGGCTGGGTCCGTTCGAGTAGGAACCGTTTCGCGCCGGCGCGCGTCCCACCCGCATGCAGTCCTCAGCCCCGCCGCCGCCCTTGACCGGACCCAAGGCTGTCACAAAGTTCCTGGGCCTGGCCCTGGTCGCCACCTTGCCCCTCGTGGGCTGCACCTCGTCCGGCAAGGACCCGGACCCGGTGCCCACCACCCCGCGCGTGACCACCGCCCTGCGTCTGGTCGCCTTCGATTCGTGTGCACAGCTCCGCGACGATCTGCGCGCCGCGGCCAAGAAGTCCGTCGGGCCGTACGGTCTGGGCGGCGACGTGGTCGCGTTCGCGGCCGATGGCGCGATGCCGGAGGGCGCGCGGGCGGCCGCTCCCGCGAACGCGGCGGCGGACAAGGCCGCCACGCCGGAGTTCTCGGGTACGAACACCCACGAGGCCGGCGTCGACGAGCCCGACATCGTCAAGACCGACGGCCGGCGCATCGTCACCATCAGCCAGAACAAGCTGCTGGTGGTCGACGCCGCGTCCAAGAAGGTGACCGGCACGCTGCCCCTGGGTCAGGACGTCTACGGCGGGAACCTGCTGCTCTCGGGTGATCGCGCGCTGGTGCTGGTGGAAGCGGCGCAGGGCTTCTACGACGGTCCGTCCAGCCCGAAACGGCCGTACGCGTACGGCGTGGGCGGCACGAAGGTCATCCTGGTCGACCTCGCCGGATCGCCGCGCATCGTCAGCGAGTTCGAGAGCAACGCCCGGCTGATCGACGCCCGGCAGACCGGCGGCGCCGCCCGGGTCGTGCTGAGCTCGACGCCGCGCATCACCTTCCCCGACCTGCCGAACACCCGGGACGACCGGGACCGGATCAACGCGAACCGCAAGGCGATCGACCGGGCCGGCGTGGACGCCTGGCTGCCCGAGTGGTCGGTGACCACCGGCGGCACCGTCGAGAAGGGCCAGGTCGGCTGCGGTGACGTGCGCCGGCCGCCGGTGTACTCGGGCAAGTCGGTGCTCAGCGTGCTCACCTTCGACATCGCCGCGCCCAAGCTGGACAACGGCCGCCCGGTCGCGATCGTGGCCGACGGGGACACCGTGTACGGCACCCCGACCAGCCTCTACATCGCCAACGACCAGCGCTGGCGGTTCGACATCTGGCGCGGTGGCCGGGGCGACAAGCCGCCGGCGATCGAGACGGAGATCTTCCGGTTCGCCGTGACCGGCACCGAACCGCCGACCTACGAGGCCGCCGGCCAGGTGAAGGGCTGGCTGGTCAACCAGTACGCCATGTCCGAATGGGACGGTCATCTGCGGGTGGCCACCACGGACGACAACGCCGCGTCGTCCGCCGTGCGGGTGCTGCGCCCGGACGGGGACACGCTCAAGGAGGTCGGCTCGGTCGGCGGCCTGGGCAAGAACGAGAAGATCTACTCGGTCCGGTTCATCGGCGACCGCGGGTACGTGGTCACGTTCCGGCAGACCGACCCGCTCTACAGCCTCGATCTGAGCGACCCGGCCAAGCCGCGGGTCACCGGCGAGCTGAAGATCAACGGGTACTCCGCGCACTTGCAGCCGGTCGGCGAGGACCGGCTGATCGGGGTCGGGCAGGAGGCCGATGACCAGGGACGCCGGCAGGGCACCCAGGTGTCGCTGTTCGACGTGTCCGACCCGGCGGCGCCGCGTCGACTCGCCCAGCAGGTGGTGTCGTCCGGCTCCTCCGAGGCGGAGTACGACCCGCACGCGATCCTGTGGTGGCCCGCCACGAAGCTGTTCGTGGTGCCGATCAGCACGTACACGACGGTCGCGTCGGCCGGCGCGCTCGCGCTGACGGTGACCGACAGCGGCCTCACGCAGGCCGGCAAGCTCACCGCGCCGCTGGAGGCGGAGGGCTACTCACCACAGATCCGGCGCACGCTGGTCATCGGCAACGAGTTGTGGGCGCTCACCGAGACCGGCCTGCAGGCGTCGGCGCTGTCCAACCTGGAACCGGTCGCCACGCTCAAGTTCTAGAGGTACATCCCCGGGCGGTGGTCGCCGTCCGGGGTCGGATGCACGGCGGGTTTGTCGCCCTCCCCGAAGAAGCGCTTGCCGCCGAACTCGCCGTGCAGCCGGTCGTCCAGCTCGTCGGCCAGGCCGGTCATCACCTGCACGGCGAGCATGAGGTGGGCGGCCTGGAAGTTGCGGCCGAAGACCGGGATGGACGCCCACACCGTGTCCTGCGCGCAGTAGAGCCGGCCGATCGGCATGCGGTTGGTGAGCTCGGAAAGCTTCACGTAGAGCTGCTCGGTCGGCTCGACCTCGGTGAGGATCGGCGAGAACACGTCGACCAGCGGCGGGTTGTCGCGGACCCGGACGAAGACCATCGCACTGCCCGCGCGGATGCCGATGTCGCCGTCGGCGTCCTCCTGGAGCTGGTCGACCGTGGTCTTCGACATCGTCGCGACGACCGTGCGGACGCGTTCCTCGAGCGGGATCGCCTCCTCCGCGGCGTGGGCCAGCGCGGCGGCGCCCTGCAGTTCGTCGAGGTTGAGCCCCTCCTCGAGGGAGGGCTCGTGGCGGGCCGTGCCGAGCGGCTCGGTGTCGATCGGCTCGTCGTCGATGTCGTGGACCAGGTAGACGAGGAAGGCGGGGTGCGGCGCGCCGTACACGTCGCGCAGCGTGCGGGAGACCATGGTCGCGATCTTCGGGGCCTGGTCCACCGTGGTACGCAGGCCGAACGACTCGCCGGAGTCGGGCAGCACGCCGGGCGGCGACCAGCCGAGCGCGACCAGGTCGGCGACCGCGGCCCGATCCATCCGGTAGCCGGCGGGCAGCTCGGCGTTGCCCACCGCGAGCGCCTCCAGGACGCCGTCGTCGAGCACGCGCATGCTGACCGAGTAGATCGCGGCGCCGGTGCCCGAGGCCGTCGGGTCGAGCGTGACGTCGACATGGGCGCCGGCGGTCAGCTTGGGGATCAGCGCGGCGAGCGCACCGGCGAACTCCCGCCACGCCTCGGTCACCTTGGCGCGCAGGTCAGCAGTGGTGGGCTCGTCGAGCAGAATGCCCTCGGGCTGGTCACCGGTCGAGTCGACGGTCATGCCAGCCACCCTATTGCGTTTCCGTTTCGCCTTTGGCCCCCGCCCAGTTCTTCGCGAGCGACGAGATGCGCGCGGCCACGTCGGCGGGGTCCGCTCCGCGACCCACGGCCACTCCCATCAGGTACGCGGTGACCGGCGCGCCGGGCCGCAGCACCTGGTGCGCGACGTCGCGGGCGACGTCGAGGATCTGCCGGGTCTGCTCGTCCTCGGGCCGGAGGCCCAGCTCCTCGACGGCGGCATTGACCCAGACGTCCAGCTCGTTCATGCCCATCCCTTTCAGCCGGCTCGGCCCGCGCAGCTTGCCCGGCTCGGCCCGCTCAGCTGGCCCACTCTTCGGCGGTGCGCAGGTCGTCGTCGGTGTCGCAGTCGAACCACGGCGGTGGTCCGGGCCGCCGCCAGGACACCTCCGCGACCCGCAGGTGCTCCATCAGCTCCCGCACCGAGGCGCCGTGCAGGTGCCCCCGCTCGGCGGTCAGTTTGTCGAGCGCGTCACGCAGCGCCTGGGTCCGCCATACCCCGCAAAGCATCTGGCGACGCCCCTCGGCGTCGCGATAGACCGCGCCCTGCATCGGCGCCGACTCCGCGGTCAGGCGCAGCACGTCGATGGCCTCGCCGGTGAGAAACGGAAGGTCGGCCGCCAGCAGCGCGGTGTAGGTCACGTGCGTCGGCACCAGCGCCAGACCGGCAGCCGTAGCGGCGACGGGGCCGCCGCCGGGCGGGTCCTCACGGGTGGCGTGCACCTGCACGGGCAGGTCGGGCGGCACCCGGCCGACCACCACCCGCGGATCGGCGTCGTGCACCGCGGCCAGCACACGGGACAGCATCGGCTGGCCCGCGACGGGCAGGGCCGGCTTGTCCGCACCGCCCATCCGCCGCGCCGCTCCGCCGGCCAGCACCACCGCCGCAAATCCCCCCACGCACTTACCGTATCCCGAGCGTGACCACGCGCGGCGGGCACTCAGCCGCCCTCGCCACCACTGCGCGACCGGCCCCGGCGCGCCTACGCTCCAGTCATGGCCCGGACGATGAACCGCCGCCCAGTGGTGAAGATCAATCTCGACACCGCCGCGGAACCCCGCAGGCGGCCGGACGACTTGGCCGCCGAGGAGCCGCTGGAGATCCGGATCCGAAAGGCGCCGCTGGCGGTGACCATGCGGACGCCGGGTCAGGACATCGATCTGGCCATGGGTTTCCTGCTCACCGAGGGCGTGATCGGCTCGGCCGGCGACGTGGTGACCGCCCAGCTCTGCGCCGGCACGGACACGCCGAACACCTACAACGTGGTCGACGTGGTGCTCGGGGAGGACGTCCCGCCGCCGGTCACGGACCCGACCCGCAACTTCTACACGACCTCCTCCTGCGGGGTCTGCGGAAAGGCCAGCATCGATGCGGTCCGCACTCGATCACGGTTCGACATCACCACCGACGGCGTTTCCGTCACAGCTCAGACACTTGCCTCCCTTCCGGACAAATTGCGCGCGGCCCAGCGGACCTTCGACCGGACCGGCGGCCTGCACGCCGCCGGACTCTTCACCGCGGGCGGCGACCTGCTCGTGCTGCGCGAAGACGTGGGACGGCACAACGCCGTGGACAAGGTCATCGGCTGGGCGGTGCGCGAGGACCGGCTGCCGCTGACCGGGCACGTGCTGCTGGTGTCGGGCCGGGCCAGCTTCGAGCTGACCCAGAAGGCGTGGATGGCCGGGATACCGCTGCTCGCGGCGGTCTCGGCGCCCAGCACGCTGGCCGCGGAACTGGCCGACGAAGCCGGGATGACGCTGGTCGGCTTCCTGCGTGGCCCATCGATGAACGTGTATGCTGGAGCCCATCGCGTCACCGTCTGACCTCCTGCCGGTAACGCCTCCGGCCATCCACGTTCATCCATGCTCGCGAGGCTGCCGGTATGGCACTCAACCGACGCACCCTCATCCTGGGCAGCGCGGCCGCAGCGGCGGCCGGCGCCGCGACCACGTGGCCACTGGCCGCGATCGCCGCACCGTATGCCGGCCCGCTGCGCACCGACCCGTTCACCCTCGGCGTGGCATCCGGCGACCCGAAGCCCGACGGCTTCGTCCTGTGGACCCGGCTCGCCACCACGCCTCTGGCCGACGACAGTCTCGGCGGCATGCCGAGTCGCGCGGTCCAGGTCGAGTGGTAGGTCGCCGCCGACGAGCGATTCCGCCGCGTGGTGGGGCGGGGCGTGGCGACGGCGACCCCGGCGCACGCGCACGCGATCCACGTGGTGCTGCGCGGTCTGCCGCCGGGCCACGAATTCTTCTACCGCTTCCGGGCCGAAGGCTTCGTCTCCGCGGTCGGGCGTACCCGGACCGCCCCGCCGCCCTGGGCGCTGCCGGCGACGCTGGCGATGTCGTTCGCCTCCTGCTCGCAGTACGAGCACGGCTACTTCACCGCCTACCGCCACCTGGCCGCCGACGAGCCGGAGCTGGTCCTGCACCTCGGCGACTACCAGTACGAGTATCAGGCCGGCGTCTACACCATCCCGGGCGGCAACCCACGCGACCACGAGGGCCCGGAGACGGTGACCCTGGCCAACTACCGGCAGCGGCACGCGCAGTACAAATCCGATCCCGATCTGCAGGCCGCGCACGCCGTCGCGCCGTGGGCGGTGGTCTTCGACGACCACGAGATCGAGAACAACTGGGCCGACGAGGTGCCCGAGCGGCCCGACCCGGGCTTCCTCGCTCGCCGGGCGGCGGCGTTCCAGGCGTACTGGGAGAACATGCCGCTGCGCCGCAGCTCGATCCCGCAGGGCATCGACATGCAGCTCTACCGACGGATCCGCTGGGGGCGGCTGGCCACCTTCCACATGCTCGACACCCGGCAGTACCGCGACGACCAGGGCTGCGGTGACGGGTACAAGGACTGCCCGGCCGCCACCGACCCCGCCCGCACGATCACCGGCGCCGAGCAGGAGCAGTGGCTGATCAACGGGTTCCGCCGTTCGGACGCCCGCTGGGACGTACTCGGCCAGCAGGTCTTCTTCGGCAAGCGGGACAACAACTCCGGCCCGGCCGAGGTGGTCAGCATGGACTCCTGGGACGGGTACGCGGCCTCGCGCGACCGGATCACCCGGGGGTGGGTGGACGCCGGCGTACGCAATGCGGTGGTCCTCACCGGCGACGTCCACGCCCACTGGGCCGACGAACTCAAGCTCGATTGGCGCGACCCGACCTCCCGCACGGTCGGCAGCGAGCTGGTCTGCTCGTCGATCACCTCGACCGGCGACGGCGCGGACGTGCCGAGCGGGCAGCACCCCTGGTCGCCGTGGAACCCGCACCTGCGCTTCTACAACAACCAGCGCGGATACGTCCGCACCACGATCACCCGCTCGTCCATGACCGCGGACTTCCAGGTGGTGCCCTATGTGACCCGGCCCGGCGCGCCCGTGCACACCCGGGCGACGTTCGTGATCGAGGACCGTGTGCCCGGCCTGCACCAGACGGCCGAAAGCGCCACGCCCGGCGGTTTGTCCCTCGGGAGCCAGGACCTGGGCGAGGCGACGGTACGCCAGGAGACCGAGCGCCCGTAGCCGGATCATGCGGCCCTCCGGCCCGGCCATTCACCCAAGGTGGCCGGGTCGAGGCCGCGGCGCACGATCTCGTCCATGATTTTGGCGGGTCCGTAGTCCGGTTCGAC
>NZ_JBFAZH010000063.1:0-14248 GCF_040681735.1 Actinoplanes sp. NPDC051633
GAGACCGGCCCGATCAACTACCAGACCACCTGGTACACCTACCGCAACGACCCCTGGTTCGCCGACAACATGCACTCCGAGCAGCGGTACAGCCTGAACGGATGGCACGACCTCGCGGCCCAGGTCGCCGGTGGGCACGTGAAGTACTTCATCGACGGCGTGCAGGTCGGCGATCACTCCGGGAAGTTCTACCCGCGCCAGACGATGACCATCAACTTCAACCAGTGGTTCATCGACCTCGCCACCCACAGCGGCGGGCTGAGCACCTACCACCAGCAGGTCGACTACCTGCTCTTCGCGAAGAACCAGGTGTTGTCGCCCGCGCAGATCACCGGTGAGGTCAACGCCTACCGGGGCGGCGGCCGGACCTTCGAGGACACTGTGGACACGGCCAGTGGATGCGGGACCCCGCCGACCGATCCGCCGACGACCCCGCCGACGACGCCCCCGACCAACCCGCCGCCGGCGACCGACTGCGGCAACGCCCCGGCGTGGAACGTGAACTCGGTCTACACCGGCGGGCAGCTTGTCAAGCACGAGCGCAGCCGCAACGGCGACCCGAGCGGCCCGCCCTCCGGCGACGGCGTGCACCTCTGGCGCGCGAAGTGGTGGACACAGGGCTCCGAGCCGGGCTGGACCCAGCAGTGGGAGGACCGCGGCCGCTGCTGACGAGCGGCCAAGACTCAGCGGTCGGTGAACTCACCGGCAGGCGCGGCGCCGGGCTCGGAGTGCTTCTCCAGCTCGGCGTCGCGCAGCTGCACCCGCCGGATCTTCCCGGAGATCGTCTTGGGCAGCTCGGCGAACTCCAGCCGCCGGATCCGCGCGAACGGCGACATGTGCTCTCGGCAGTGCTCGAAGATCGCCTTCGCGGTCGCGGCGTCCGCCGCCCAGCCCTCGGCCAGCACCACGTACGCCTTCGGCACGGCCAGCCGCAGCTCGTCCGGCGACGGCACCACCGCGGCCTCGACCACCGCCTCGTGCTCGATCAGCACGCTCTCCAGCTCGAACGGCGAGATCCGGTAGTCGGACGCCTTGAACACGTCGTCGGTGCGGCCCACGTACGTGATGTAGCCGTCCACGTCCCGCGACCCGATGTCCCCGGTGTGGTAGTAGCCGCCGGCCATCCGTTCCGCGGTCAGCTCGTCGTCGCCGTGGTATCCGACCATCAGCCCGAGCGGCCGCGGGTCCAGCGACAGGCAGATCTCGCCCTCGTCGGCCGATTCGCCGGTGGTCGGGTCGAGCAGCACGACACGGTACCCGGGCACCGGCCGGCCCATCGAGCCCGGCTTGACGTTCTGCCCCGGTGTGTTGGCGATCTGCACGGTGGTCTCGGTCTGGCCGAAGCCGTCCCGGATCGTCACCCCCCACGCCCGCTGCACCTGGTCGATGACCTCGGGGTTGAGCGGCTCGCCGGCGCCGACGACCAGCCGCGGCGGCGTCGCCAGCGCGGTCAGGTCCGACTGGATCAGCATCCGCCACACGGTCGGCGGCGCGCAGAAGCTGGTCACCCCGCAGCGCTGCATCTCGGCGAGCAGGCGCGGGCCGTCGAAGCGCGTGTAGTTGTGGATGAAGACGCAGGCCTGCGCGTTCCACGGCGCGAAGACGTTGCTCCAGGCGTGCTTCGCCCAGCCGGGCGAAGAGATGTTGAGGTGTACGTCGCCCGGTTCGAGGCCGATCCAGTACATCGTCGACAGGTGCCCGACGGGATAGCTGGCGTGGGTGTGCTCGACCAGTTTGGGCCGTGCGGTCGTACCCGAGGTGAAGTAGAGCAGGAGGGTGTCGCTCGCGTGCGTCACGCCGTCCGGCGCGAAAGCGCCGTCCGTCCCGTAGGCGTCGGCGAAGTCCAGCCACCCGTCCACGTGCTCGCCCACCGCGATCCGCGTGACGTCGTCGTCGAACTTGCCGGCCGCGCTCGCCAGGGCGATCACGTGTTTCGCCTCGCCGCGGGTCACGCGGTCGCGGGCGTCGGCGGGCCCGAGCAGGGGAGTGGCCGGGATCAGCACGGCGCCGAGCTTGATCGCGGCGAGGATGGTGTCCCACAGCTCGACCTGGTTGCCCAGCATCAGGACGATCCGGTCACCGCGGGCCACGCCCTGCGCGCGCAGCCAGGTCGCCACCTGGTTGGAGCGGTGCGCCATCTCGGCGAACGAGAACCGCTGCTCGCGGCCGTCCTCCTCGACGATCCACAGCGCCGGGCCGTCGTTGCCCTCGGCGATCACGTCGAACCAGTCCAGCGCCCAGTTGAACTCGTCGAGCTCCGGCCAGCCGAACTGCGCGGACGCCTCGGCATAGTCCTCGCGATGCGCCAGCAGGAAGTCCCGGGCCTCCCGGAACTTCGCCGTCCCGACCGTCTCCTGCGCCATCTGACCTCCAGGTCGCTCCCCGTCATCCTGCGCCCTCGCCAAGATCAAGATCAAGATCACGCGGGTACGGGGGTCCCGCGGCGGTGTACCTTTCGTCGCATGCGCGTACCTACGGCGGCGATCACGGCCGGCTCTCTCATCGGCGGCTGGCAGCTCGCCCGGCGCACCGGCATCCGCCCGCTCGGCGGTCTGGTCCTGGCCGCGGGCGGTGTGCTGGCGGGCCGCGAGTGGGCCCGGCGGACCAGCCCGGGCGTGACGGGTGCCCTGGTCGTCGCGTATGTCGGCGCCTTCGGCCTCTCCCACCCGCTGGCCAGGCGCATCGGCTCCTGGCCGGCGGTCCTGACCGTGTCGGCGGCCACCGCAGCGGCCTCCTACGTGGCGGCCGACCGCCGCTGAACCGGCCGGGCGGCGGCGCGGATCAGGTCGATGTCGGTGCCCCACGAGTCCAGCACGTCGGAGTGCCCGCGCTCGCGGGCGAGCGCCTCGACCGCAGGGAAGAGATCCAGCCACGCGTCGGCGAGCCGCGCCGGCATCAGCGCCCGGGTCCAGTCACCGGGCAGCGGGAAGGTCTCCAGCTCCCACCGCAGGTATTTGTTGTACGGCCGGAGCCGTCCGTGCAGCGCGAAGACGGTCTCCAGCAGCCACGGAATGCTCTCCATCTCGTCCAGGCGAGCGGCCTCGGGGAAGCCGTCGCGACGGCTCTTCGCCGCCCGATAAAGCTGATTGAGGTACGCATCCAGCATGGCCCGCGCCGCTTGGACCGCCTCCTCGGGCGTCGGGACGGCCTGCCGCTCGACCAGCGCCGCGATCCTGCCGCCGAGACGGTCCAGCAGCACCTTCGCGCCGCGGTAGCCGTACCGCCGCCAGTGCACCGACGTGTCGGCCAGCCCGTCGACCGTGCACGTCACCTCGTCGAGCCCGGCCGTCCGCGTGTCGTGCCGCCAAGGCTCGTCCTGCTCGGCGACCACGGTCGTCACGTCGTAGTCGGACAACTCGGTGGCCATGCCGCGAGCGCGCGAACCGGTCAGGATCACGCCCAGCACGCGGGGGTCGTCGCGTTCCAGCAGCTGCTCGAGGATATTCATCGGTCTCCGCCAGTTCTTCGGGAGTGAGCCGGACTAGGGTTCTGAGGTTATGAAGACCCGTGCACTGGCTCAGGCGGCGCTCGGCGCCTTCCTGCTCACCGCGGGCGCCGGCCACCTGACCACCAAGCGGCGCGAGTTCCAGGCGCAGGTGCCGTCGTGGTTCCCGGCCGACCCCGACAAGGTGGTCGTCGTGTCCGGCTACGTCGAGCTGGCGCTGGGCACGGCGCTGCTGACCACGTGGCGGCAGCCCGGCCGCCGCCTGCTGGGGCGGGCGGTCGCCGCTTTCTTCGTCGGGGTCTTCCCCGGCAACATCGCGCAGTGGGCCGAGCACCGGGACGGCTTCGGCCTGGACACCGACCGCAAGCGAGCGCTGCGCCTGCTCGGTCAGCCGGCGCTGATCGCCTGGGCCCTCGCGGCTACTGCGGAGCCTTCAGGTCGTCGAGTGCCTTGACCGCTCCGCGGTGCAGGGGCACCGGGTCGGTCTTGCGTGCCGTGTCCAGGCTGATCTCCTTGGCCGCCGCGTTCGCCTGCTCGAGCTGAGGCTTGCGGTCGAAGAGGGCCTTGGTCAGCACACACGCCACGTTCGCGTCCAGGTCGTTCTTCACCAGCAATAGGTTGGGGACGACGATGGTCTTCACCTCCGCCGGGGTCTTGTAGGTCGCGGCCGGGATCGTGCCCTCCTCGTACACCGGATTGATCTTCTTCATCTCCGGCAGCAGCGAGGTGATGTCGAGGAACTGCACCTGCGCGGCGGAGGTCGTCAGCAGGTCGGTGACACCGGGGGTGGGCAGGCCGCCCGACCAGAACATGGCGTCGATGTTGCCGTCCTTCATGCCATCGACGGTCTTGGTCAGGTCCAGCTTCTGCGCGCTGATGTCCTTCGCCGGGTCGAGACCGCCCGCCTTGAGGATGCGGTTGGCGATCACCTCGGTGCCGCTCTTCGGTGACCCGGTGGAGACGCGCTTGCCCTTCATCGAGGCCACGTCGGTGATGCCGGCGGACTTGCGGACGATGACCTGCGTGTAGTTGGTGTGGATGCGGGAGATCGCGGCGATCGGCTGCTTCGCGGTGAAGCTGCCGGTGCCGTTGACCGCGTCCGCCGCGGTGTCGGCCAGCGAGAACGCGAGCCCGAAAGTGCCGGCGACGAGCTGCTGGATGTTCTGCACCGAGGCGCCGGTCTCGGAGGCGGTGGCCTTCACCTTGCCGCCGGTGGCGCCGAGTTGTTCGGCGTACGCGTTGCCGAGTGCGAAGTAGACGCCCGTGGTGTTGCCGGTCGCGATGCCGATCCGGGTCTCGTTCGCCACCTCGCAGGTGACCTCGCCGCCCGCGTCGGTGGTGGCGGCGTCCTGCCGCCCGCCGCACGCGACGAGAGCCGTAGCGCTAAGAAGTAGGGCCGTCGTAGCTTTGAGCAGTTTCATGACTCCCCGTTCTCTTGTGTAGGTAGGCCAGTCCAGCGGCCACGGCGAGCGCGATCACGCCGGCCGCGATGGTGGTCGGTGCCAGGTAGAGCAGAAGAAGGCCGGCCAGCCCGCCCAGGATCCGGGCGGCCAGGGGCGCCGGGCCGATGCCGAAGATCCAGCCGCCGGTGGCGACGGCGAGGCCGAACACCGCGAGCATGGCGGCCAGGGTGGTCCACACGATCCCCAGGAACGGCCCGCGGGCCAGCAGGTACTCGCCCGGTCCGGTGAGCACGAAGGCGATCGGCGCCAGGAAGGCCGGCAGTGCGTACTTGAGGGCCTGCCACATCGTGGGCACGGTGCGTCCGCCGGTGATCGCGCTCGCGCCGACGGCAGCCAGGGCGGTCGGCGGGGTCACCTCGGAGAGCACCGAGTAGTAGAAGACGAACATCGCCGCGGCCGCGGGGCTGACACCGAGGCCGAGCAGCGCCGGGCCGATGATCACCCAGCCGATGATGAAGCTGGCGGTGACCGGGACGGCCAGGCCGAGGATGGCGAGGGCGATCGCGGCGAGCACGACGGTCAGCGCCAGCACCGCGGTCGGGTTGTCGGTGACCGCCCGGGCCCCGCTGACCAGCAGGCTGGCGAGCTGCGCGCCGAGGCCGGTCTTGGTGGTCGTGGCGGTGATGATGCCCGCGGCGGCGCACACCGCGGCGACCGGCAGCACGCCGCGCACCCCGGCGGAGAGCGCCTGGAAGAGGCGCCGCGGGGTGAGCCAGTTGCGGCGGTCCAGGAAGGAGAGAGCCGCGGCGAAGACGGTCGCGTACACCACGGCGCGGGTGGCGCTGATGCCGAGGGCGAGCAGCACCACGATCAGGATCAGCGAGGAGAAGTGGTAGCCGAAGCGGAGCAGCAGCCGCCGCGCCGAGGTCTGTGGCACGTCGAGCGCCTTGACGTTGAAGCGGCGTACGTCGATCTCGACCGCCAGCAGGATGCCGAGGTAGTAGAGGACGGTCGGGATCATCGCCCAGCCGAGCACCGTCAGGTAGGACACGTCGAGGTACTCGGCCACGATGAACGCCGCCGCGCCGAGGGTGGGCGGGGACAGGATCGCGCCGACGCCGGCCGCGGCCAGCATGCCGCCGGCCTGCTCGGGCGGGTAGCCGGCCCGCTTGAGCATCGGCCAGGTCACCGCGCCCACGCTCACCGCGGTGGCCGTGCCCGAGCCGGAGACGGTGCCGAGCAGGAAGCCGGCGGCGACAGCGGTGCGGCCCGCGGCGCTGCGCGACTTGCGGAAGGCGGCGACCGACAGGTCGACGAAGAAGCGGCTGGCCCCGGAGATGTCGAGCACGGCGCCGTAGATGGTGAACAGCACGATGTACGTGGCCGCGACGTCCAGCGGGGTGCCGTAGAACCCGCTGCCCGAGTTGAACAACGCGTCGACGATCTGCCCGAAGTCGAGGCCGACGTGGGCGATCGGCCAGTTCTGCGGCAGCAGGCCGCCGTAGTAGCCGTACGCGAGGAACGCGGCACAGACGATCGGCAGCGCCCACCCGGTCGTGCGGCGGCATGCCTCCACGACGAGCAGCAGCAGGATCGCGCCGGCCACGATGTCATCGGTCTCGAGCAGGCCCTGCCGGTTGAGGAACCCGTCGTAGCCGCCGTTGAACGGGTTCAGCGGATAGAGGCAGACGATCAACGCCAGCACCGCCAGCGACCAGTCCAGAATGGTCGGCCGGTCCTTGCTGCCGAACCCGGGGTGGTAGGACAGGAAGACCAGCGGAAGCGTGCCGGCCAGGAAGATGATCAGGTAGAACTGGCTGCCCTGGGCGAGGGGCCGGAACACCTCCCACAGCACCAGCAGCGCGACCAGGAAGGCGACGGCCGCGACGCCGAGCGCGACGCGACCGGTGAGCTCACGGGCCGGGCGTTCCTCGTCGTCATAGTGGACGGCAGGCGGATGCTCCGTCACCAGAGATCGACTGTCGCCCATGACCGGACATTACCGTGACGGCCGACCTCACGCGTCCAGGATTTCTCACGCATCCAGGAATCTGAGCACCCGCCGGCACCCGGCGATGATCGGTATCGGTGGATGACAGGTCCGCGTCGGCGTCGCCGACCGCGAACAGCACCGTGAACGCATATCTGACGACCGGCGCGTTGCCGGCCGCCGACGTCGATTGTTGAAATTGCTCCGGTAAAGGCATTGCGAAATGGTCCGCGCTCTCGCTATCGTTTCTATCAGCCACGCCGCCAGGGCGCGGCGCAGACTGAAGGAGTTCGAGATGACTCGGCAGGCCGCCACCAGCGCGCGACGGCTATCGCCGCGCCATGGGGCCGTTGCCGTTCTGCTCGGTTCCGATGGCACGTATGAGCTTCTGGGCCTCGAGGGGGCCGGTCCGCGGCGCGGGTGACGCACCAGCGCTGAGCCGCCCCTCCCGGTCCGGGTTGGGCGGCTTTTCGTCGCCGTCAATTCGGTGGGGGACCGCCGGCGCACACTTCTCCGAGGCGGGCGGAAGAGCCTTTCCTCTTGAGCGGTAATCGAGTCGGCGCCTTTACTGAATGGCTCATGCGCAATTCTTGAGACAAGCATTTTCGGGGGACGAGAGGCGGCGGTCCGGTCGCCGGGCCGGCTGCGGCGGAACGCGCGTCGTGGCTCGCTGGTGGGGATCACTTGCGCTACCCCGCCAACGATCCGGAACGCCGCCTCTCGTGGATCAAGGCACGCCCTCGTGGCCCAACTGGCAGAGGCACGGCGTCGAGAGCGCCGTTGGTGCGCGTTCGACTCGCGCCGAGGGCACGCAAGCAGGCAGGTTCAGGCCCGGGTAGCCCAATTGGCAGGAGGCACGCCGTTCAGGTCGGCGACAGTGCGCGTTCGAATCGCGCTCCGGGTACGTGATGTGAAGGGCTCGTAGCTCATCTGGGAGAGCGCCCGCCTTGCAAGCGGGAGGCAGCCGGTTCGATCCCGGCCGGGTCCACACGCAGGGTGGAGCAGCTCGGAGTGCTCGCGGGTTTCATAGGCCCGAGGTCGAGGGTTCAAATCCCTCCCCTGCAACGATGCGGGCCCGGCCCGCCGAGCGGGTGCGCCGACGCGGGAGGGTCGGGACTGCCTGTAAAACAGTTGCTCAGCGCCTAGGGGGTTCGAATCCCTCCACCCGCACAAGCAGGAAAATACGCAGGGCGGTGAGCCGGGCGGTACTACGGTGGCCTTCCGATGCGCGTACTCCTCGAATCCGTCCTGCCCCGCCGGCTCGGCACCGACTTCCGCCGGCTGCTGGCATCGTCGTGGAGCACCAACCTCGGCGACGGCATCGCGGCCGCGGCCGGCCCGCTGCTGCTCACCCGGCTCACCGACGACCCGTTCCTGATCTCCCTCGCCGCCCTGCTGCGCTGGGCCCCGCCGCTGATCTTCGGCCTCTATGCGGGCGCGCTCGCCGACCGGCTCGACCGGCGCGGCATCATCGTCACCGCCAACCTGCTCCGCGCCGTCATCCTGGTCGCGCTCGTGGCCGGGCTGGCGGCGGGCGTCGTGACGGTCCTGCCGGCGCTGATCGCACTCGGGCTCTTGGCGACCGCCGAGGTCTTCGCCGACGGCACCGCGTCCACCCTGGCGCCGATGCTGGTCGGCCGCGACGACCTGGCGCTGGCGAATGCGCGACTGCAGGCGGGCTTCATCACCCTCAACCAGCTCGTCGGCCCGGCGCTCGGTGCCGTCCTGTTCGCCGCCGGGGTGGTCTGGCCGTTCGTGGCGGAGGCGGCGCTGGTGGCGGCCGGTGTGCTGGTCCTGGCCGGGATCTCACTGCCGCCGTACAGTCGTGAGCCGTCGGGGATCCGCCGCGACATCGCCGAGGGACTGCGCTGGACCGTTCGCCACCCGGCCGTCCGTACCCTGTCACTCACGATCTTGATCTTCAACTTCACCTTCGGTGCCGCCTGGTCGGTCCTCGTGCTCTACGCCACCGAGCGGCTCGGCCTCGGCGCGGTGGGCTTCGGCCTGGTCAGCACGGTCTCCGCGGCGGGCGGCCTGGTGGGGGTGGCAGCCTACGGCTGGATCACCCGCCGCGTCAGCCTGGGCAACGTGATGCGCGCCGGTCTGATCCTCGAGACGCTGACCCACCTGGGCCTGGCGCTGACGACCACGCCGTGGGTGGCGATGCCGATCTTCTTCGTCTTCGGGGCGCACGCCTTCATCTGGCACACGACGTCGATCACGGTCCGCCAGCGCGCCGTCCCCACGGCGCTGATGGGTCGCGTGAACAGCGTCAACACGATCAGTGTCTACGGCGGCCTGGTGGTCGGCTCGGCGATCGGCGGCACGCTGGCCACCCACTTCGGCGTGGTGGCGCCGTTCTGGTTCGCCTTCGCCGGCTCGGCCGTCTTCGTGATCCTGATCTGGCGAGCGCTCAGCGCGGTGACTCACGACTGACATCGTCGCGCAGCCGGCTGTAGAGATAACCGTCGCGCCACTGCCCGGCGCGAAACTCGCAGGACCGGATCACACCCTCGAGCTGGAAGCCGGCCTTCTCCAGCGCCTTCTGCTCGGCGACGTTCTCGGGATGGGTGCCGGCCTGGATGCGCTGCACCGGCGTGTGGGTGAACAGGTAGTCACACAGCATCGCCTGCGCGCGCCAGCCGATGCCCCGCCCGCGCCACGCGGGGAGCAAAGCGATCCCGATCTCCCAGTGCTTCGCCGGCCCCAACGTCCCGGGCCGCCAGCTCACATACCCGGCCGCCCCATGCTCGTCGCCGACGTCGACCATCAGCCGCCCGTCGTCGTCGCCGAGAAAGCCGTCGATCGCGAACTGCCGAGCAGGCGCCTGCGCATCACGGAAGCCACTCCAGTCCAGACCGATGAGCCCGGGCTCGACAGCGAACCGCCGAAACATCGCAAGATCATCCTCAACGACCGGCCGCAGCCGCACCGACACATCAGTCACAACTTCCTCCAAGATCAAATTCATCCGGGTACGAGCGACGAAAAGCCACCCGCACACACCCGCAAGCAGGGCGTCGGCTCACCGCCTCTGCCCAGCCGCCGGGCGGTCGGCTCGGTCACCCTGTGGATAACCCGAGGAGATTGTCATACCAGCGCCCTACTCTCCGACCCACCCAGTGCAGGGGTGGGGGAGGCGGCGGGCGGCGGCTTCTGGTGCACCCCGCTGACCGGGTTTCGGTCTGCCGGGCTGCGTGCGCGAGCCGGGCTGTCATGTGTCGCTGCCTGTGGAGACGCGGCGGCCTTCGTCATACGCGGGCCCTAGTCTGTGACCCACCCAGTGCAGGGGTGGGGGAGGCGGCGGGCGGCGGCTTCGGTCGCGCGTCCCTCAGCTCACGGCCGCGTCGATTGTGAGCGTGCGCTTCGTCGCGTCCAGGTGGGCGTTCGTGCCGATGGGGACCGCCGGCCGGCCAGGGCCGATCGGCAAGCCGGTCAGGACCGGCACGGTCAGTCGGCTCAGGTGGTCGTGCAGGACGTCCCGCAAGGTCCAGCCACGGTCCACGTAGCCGTCGAAGCCGGTGAACACGCCCACCGCCACCGCCGCGACGCTGCCCCGGATGCCCGCTCGGCGCAGGTGGGTCAGTTGCCGATCGACCTGGCCCAGGCCTTGGGTGCGCTCGCCGGTCAGGAGCAGGATCGCGCCGGTCAGATCGGGCAGGCCGGCGCCGATCATGGCCCGGACGGCGGCCAGGCTGCCGCCGAGCAACGTCCCCGATGCGTGGCCCGATGCCTGGCTCGTGCGGGCCTTTGACGCGCAGAGCTTGATCGGTGCCAGCTCCGGCTGGTCCGAGCCGTGGTAGCCGACCGAACCGCAGCGGCGCCACAGTTCCAAGTGGACGAATGTCGTGTCGCCCGTGCCGATGATCGGCTTCGGGTCGCGGCGCACCGCCGCCACGTCCAGGTCGTCGAGGATGCGGTAACCGGCTACGCGGATCGCCCGCACCGCCGGATCGCGCAAGGCCGCGTTCAGGTCGGCCGGGGTGACGTCGACGATGCGCATCAGGCCACCGCCGACTCGGCCGTCAGCGTGCCGGCCTCCGTGTCGATCGTCGCCCACGTGCCCAGCGGAACGCAGACCTGGTCCGGCATGTGCCCGAACGGCAGCCCGCTCAGGATCGGCACTCCCAGATCGCCCAGCCGGGCCGACAGCACCTCCACCGCCGACTCCGGCCCCGGCGACGCCACCGCGGGATCCAGGCCGGCGAGGTCGCCGATGGCGAAGCCGCGTACCCCCTGCAGTGCGCCGCCGCGCCGCAACGCCCACAGGAAGCGGTCGAAGTGCGGGTTCTGCGCTCCCTCCAGGCACACGATCGTTCCGGCCAGCGACGGCAGGCCCGCGCCGACGAAGTTGCTGATCGCGCCGGCCAGGCCGCCGATCAGGATCCCGCTCGCCCGGCCGGGCACCAGCGGCTCGGCCGGCGATGCGTGCACCGTCACCGGCCCGGCGTCGAAGAGCAGGTGACGCGCCGACTCGTCGGTGCGCCCGCCGGTGCCGACGCACCCGTGTATCGAGGCCACCCCCGTCCGGGCCCACATGGCCAGGTGCAGGTTGGTGATGTCGCTGAAGCCGACCACCGGCTTGGGATCGGCGCGTACGGCGTCGAAGTCGATGCCGTCGACGATGCGGTACGCGCCCGCGCCGCCGGTCGTCGTCACCACCGCGCGAACCCCCGGGTCACGCAGGGCGTCGTTCAGGTCGGCGAGGCGATCCTCGTCGGGCCCCGCCATGTAGCCGTGCCGGGCCAGCGCCGACGCTCCTAGCTCCGGCCGCAACCCCCAACCGGCGAGCGTCGCGGCGACCTGGTCGGCCCAGCCGTCGTCGGGAAAGCTGGCCGGCGACACCAGGCGTACCCGATCGCCCTCTCGAAGCCTGCGCCCCCGCACCGCCGCAACCTATCGCGCGGTTCGCACCTCGCGTCGCGCGGCCACCGAGCCCGCCGCCAAGGCGACGACGGCGCCCGCCAACTGGATCACGGTGCCGATGATCCCGCCGACGCCCGCGTCGCCGGTCAGGTTGCCGGTGCCGGTGCCGCTGATGATGCTGGACAGCGCGAAGCCGACGATGATGAACAAGCCGAGGAAGGCGCCGAGCGCGGGCGCCCAAGACCACCGGAGCAGGCCGACGAGCACGGCGCCGGCGGTGAGGATCAACAGGCCCGGCGGCGGGTAGAACGGGAACTCCACCCCGGCCGCCCAGAGCAGTCCGATGCCGATCGCGCCGGCGACCAGGCCCGCCACGGTGATGGTGCGCGGTGAAAGTGTCATCCGCCCAGGTTCGGGAAAGCGCGGGCTGAAGTCGTCGGGCGAGAAGCGGCGATCGGCGTACGCACGCGGGCGTAGAGCACTGCAAACTTCCTGCACGTTCCACTCCATTGACTCGGCTCGATCGGCGTGTCACGGTACGCCTGGTAAGCGCTTTCCTGCATCAGGAGTGGCACATGCGTGGTCGCCTCATCGCCGCCGTCGTCGCGGCGACACTCGTCTCGAGCGGCCTCGCCGCACCGGCCGCCGCCTCGCCGGGGTGGTTCGCCTGTCAGCCGCTGCCCGCGAACGACGGCTGGGCCGCGGCGGGGGCCGGCACCACCGGCGGCTCCGCTGCCGACGACGAGCACGTCGTGGTGGTGCGCGACCGGGCCGAGCTGATCGCGGCGGTCGCCGGCGACGTCCCGAAAATCGTGCTGGTCAGCGGGCACATCGACATGAACGGCGGCCTGACCTGCGCCGACTACGCCGACCCGGGGTACGACCTGGGCGCGTTCCTGGCCGCCTACGACCCCGCGGTCTGGGGCCGGGCGACCAAGCCGACCGGCCCGCTGGAGGATGCCCGGGTCCGGTCCGCGCGCCGGCAGGGCGAGCAGATCCGGGTCAACGTCGGATCGAACACCACGATCGCCGGCCTTCGCGGGGCGCGGATCGACGGCGGCAACCTGTTGCTCACCAACGTCAGCAACGTCATCGTGCGCGGCATCGAGTTCACCGACGCGGCCGATTGCTTCCCGGCCTGGGACCCGACCGACGGCGAGGCCGGCAACTGGAACTCGCTCTACGACCTGGTCACGCTCAGCGGCGCGACGAACGTCTGGATCGACCACAACTCGTTCAGCGACGGCGACAACCCCGACTCGGCGCAGCCGCTCTACTTCGGCCGGCCGTACCAGGTGCACGACGGCGCGTCCGACATCATCCGCGGTTCCGACCTGGTCACCGTGTCCTACAACGACTATCACCACCACGACAAGACGATGCTGATCGGCTCGACCGACACCCCGGGCGTCGACGTCGGGAAGCTGCGCGTCACGCTGCACCACAACCGGTTCGCCGATGTGCTGCAGCGGGCGCCGCGGGTGCGGTTCGGTCAGGTGGACGTCTACAACAACTTGTTCGTTGTCACCGACGAGAACTATTCGTACTCGATCGGCGTCGGTGTCGAGTCGGCCGTCTACGCGCAGAACAACTTCTTCGTGCTCGGCGGCGACGTCGCGGCCGCAGACGTGATCCGGTATTGGAAGGGCACGCGGATCACCGCGATCGGGTCGCTCGTCTCCGCCGGTGGGCGGCTGCCGCGGCCGGTGGATCTGGTTGCGGCGTACAACGCGGCGTACGACCCGGATCTGTCCCCGGACGCGGGCTGGACGCCGACGCTCCGCCGGCGGCTCGACCCGGCTGTGGCCGTACCTCTCGTGGTCCTGACCTCGGCCGGCGCCCGCCACCTCCAGAGGTAGCCAGGGAGGTATGGTGGGCGGCACGCCACCAGACCGGGAGGAGGTCAGAACCATGTCCGATGTTCTGCGCCCCGCCCGCGTCACGGCGTTCACGCGGCACTGAGTCCGGGGCGTCCTGCCCCTGGAGTGCCTCATGTCGCATCTTGTCGTCCGTCCGCTCGTCGCGGGCGAGGAAAGTCTCTTCGAGTCCATGCCCGACCCCTTGCCGCAGGTCGGCAAGGTGGGTTATGCCGACGGCCTCGCCACCGGCGGCTATCGGCCCGACCGGACCTGGGTCGCGATCGACCGCGGCCGGCTGGTCGGCCGCGCCGCATGGGTGTTGCCGCCCGGCGCCGTCGGGCGGCCCTGGCTGGAACGCTTCGACCTGCTCGCCGAGCCCACCTTCGGCGCCCGGCTGCTCGACGCGGCGCACGAGGCCCTCGGCGGGCCGATGCCCTACTACGCGGCGGTGCCGGCGCACTGGCGTGACGACCCCGCGACCGTCGCCGTCATGGCGGCGCCGCTGGCGGCCGCTCGCCTGGCCGGCCTGGTCGAGACCGGCGAGCGGCTGCGCTACAGCTGGGCGGGCGGTGAGCTGCCGCCACCGGCGAAGGGCATCCGGCCGGCGGCCGGCTTCGATGAGGTCGTCGCGCGCCTCGCCGAGCCCGACGTGCTGACCGGGCGGGAGACCGCGCTGGCGGTGGCC
>NZ_JBFAZH010000064.1:0-14166 GCF_040681735.1 Actinoplanes sp. NPDC051633
AAAAGTGGTAGCCCACCCACTCGTCGGAGGCTCGGACGCGTGGCTGGGCTACCACTTCGGGTTGCGGCCCTGCGGCAAGCGAAAGTGGTAGCCCACCGGCCTATCGGACCCTCGGATGCGCGGCTGGGCTACCACTTCGGGTTGCGGCCCTGCCGACAAGCGCAAAGTGGTAGCTCACCCACCTGTTGGACACTCGGACGCGTGGCTGGGCTACCACTTCTTCATGGGCCCGGGCGGACCAGGCCTGACTCGTAGGCGATCATGACCAGCTGCGCGCGGTCGCGCACGCCCAGCTTGCTCAGGAGCCGGCCCACATGGGTACGCGCAGTCGCCTCGCTGATGCCGAGCAGGTCCGCGATCTCGCCGTTGCGGTGACCGGCGGCGACCGCGGCCAGCACCTCGCGCTCGCGGCCGGTGAGCCCGTCGAGGCGCTCGGGCGACGCCGTGTGCCCCTGCGCGGCCGCGGCCATCACCCGCCCGGTGACCGCCGGCGCCAGGATCGACCGGCCCGCGGCGACGTCCCGGACCGCCTGGCGCAGGTCGTCCGGCCGCACGTCCTTGAGCAGGAAGCCCGCGGCCCCGGCCCGCAGCGCGGCGAAGACCGTGGCGTCACCGTCATAGGTGGTCAGCACGATCACCGGCGCTTCCACCCGGGCGGTGGCCTCGACCCCGTCGACGCCGGGCATCCGGACGTCCATCAGGATCACGTCCGGGCGGACGGCCGCGGCCAGCCGCACCGCCTCCAGTCCGTCGGCCGCCTCGGCGACGACCTCGATCCCGGCGTCGCGGTCCAGCAGCGCCCGCAGCCCCGAGCGGATGAGCTGCTGGTCGTCGGCGATCAGCACCCTAATCACGGTTTCCTCCGCAGTGCGGCGAAGCCGCCTCAGCAGCTCTGCTCATGCGGGCAGCACCGCCTCGACGCGCCACCCCGACGACCGGTCCGGGCCCGCGTGCACGTGACCGCCGAGCAGCTCGACACGCTCCCGCATGCCGGTCAGTCCGTGCCCGGCGCCCGATGCCGCCCCGGACGCCGGCCCGTCGTCGTGCACCACGATCCGGACCTTCGCGGGCGCGTACTCGATCAGCACCTCCACCCGGTCGGGCCGGGCATGCCGCCGCGCGTTGGTCACCGCCTCCTGCACCACCCGGTAGGCGGCCTGGTCCACCTCGCCCGGCAGCGCCCGCCGCGTGCCCTCGACCCGCACCCGCACCGGAATGCCGGCGGCCGCGCTCACCTCGGCCAGCCCGTCGACGCCCTCGAGCCCGCGGGCCGGCGACCGCACCAGGCCTACCGTGCGCCGCAGCTCGGCGCCGGCCGACGAGCTGGCCTCGCGGATGTGCCGGAGCGCCCGGCGAGCGCTGGAGAGGTCCGCGTCGTCCAGCGACTCGGCGGCCACGTCGGCGTGCAGCGACACCACCGACATGGTGTGCGCGAGCACGTCGTGCACGTCGCGGGCCACCCGCAGCCGCTCCTGCTCGACGTGATGGTCGCGGTCGGCCTGCGCCGCGGCCAGCACCGCGGCCCGGAAGCGGCGCCGCGACAGGATCCCGTCGCCGAGCGCGATCGCCGCACCCATCAGGGCCAGGTTGATCGGCAGGTCGAAGCCGAGCAGATATCTCAGCGTCTCGCCGGTAGCCGCGCGGGCGGCCGTGGACACCACGATCAGGCCCAGCCCGGCTCCCACCGCCCAGCGCAGGCGGCCCTGCTCGGCGGCCGAGTAGAGGGCCGCACCGACGGGCAGGGCCAGGCCGATCGGCGGGAAGCCGAACGCGTAGTAGAGCAGGAGGCCGGCGCACGACACCAGCAGGACGGCGACCGGCCGGCGGCGGCGCGCCAGCAGGATCACGCCGAAGGCGAGCGCGAAGGCGAACGTACCCCAGCCGGCCTGTCTCTCCGGCGAAATCTTGGCGACCGCCGCGACCGAGACGACGGCGGTGGTGACCCCGGCGAGGTGGAGGTCGGCGGGCAACGGGCGCATGTCAGAAGAACCTACGGACCGCGGCGGGCGTGCGCGTCCACCCGGCGGCGTACCCCGCCCCTGAGTTCTCTCCGGGTGCCGCAAGATCCGGGGACTCAAACGGCCGCGGCCGGGGTAAGGGTCGGCGAGACGCTCGTCGATGGGAGGCACACCATGCGCAAGCTGATCGCGGCAGCGCTGGCCGGAGTGGTGGTCGCGGCGCCACCCATGTCGGCATCCGGAGCAGCATCCGGTGCAGCATCGGGAGCCGCGCCCGGCGCGCCCGGTGTCGACGAGCAGTACCTGCCGGCGGACAAGTCCGGCTTCGGGACCTCGGTCACGCGGGCAAGCAAGGTCTGGTTCACCGTGCAGAAGGAGGGCGGTCTCGGGGAGGTCTTCTACCCCCGGATCGACTCGCCGAGCGCCCGCACGCTCGACTTCGTGGTGGCCGACCGGCGCGGGCACGCCGTGCGCGCGAACGAGGCCGCCGTCGTGCGTACCCAGCTCGCCGATCCCCGCAGCCTCAGCTTCCGGCAGACCTTCGCCGAGCGGCACGGGCGCTGGCGCCTCACCGCCTCCTACACCTCCGACCCGGCCCGGGCGACCGTGCTGATCGACGTGACCTTCAAGTCCAAGTCGCACGACCTCTATGCGATCTACGATCCGGCGCTGGCCAACTCCCGCGGCAACGACAGCGGCCGCTCGTCCGGCGGCAGCCTGCTGGCGACCGATGGCTCGACGGCGTCGGCGTTCGCCGCGTCACCCGCCTTCACCGCGACCTCCAGCGGCTTCCGCGGCGCCAGCGACGGCTGGACCGACCTGCTCGCCGACGGCCGGATGGACTGGCGCTACTCGTCGGCCGCCGCCGGCAACCTGGTGCAGACCGGGGCCGTCGGCCTGCACCACGGGCGGGCCACCCTGGCGCTCGGCTTCGGCACCCCGGCCACGGCGCCGGCCAACGCGCGGGCATCCCTGCGGCACGGATACGGGCCGGTCTCCCGGTCGTACGCGGCGGGCTGGCACGCCTACCTCAAGGGCATCAAGCGGCCACCCGCGTCGTTGCGCACCGAGAGCCAGCGGCAGCTCTACCGGACCTCGGCGATGGTGCTCGCGGCGAGCGAGGACAAGACGAACCGCGGCGCGTACGTGGCCGCTCCCGCCGCACCGTGGGCCTTCGGCCGCGACGACCCGTCCGGGCCCTACCACCTGGTCTGGTCGCGGGACCTCTACCAGATCGCGACCGGGCTGATCGCGGCCGGCGACACCCGCGGGGCCGGGCGGGCCCTCGACTTCCTCTTCGGCGTGCAGCAGAAGCCGGACGGATCGTTCCCGCAGAACTCGCGGGTCGACGGCACACCGGTGTGGGAAGGGCTGCAGCTCGACGAGGTGGCGCTGCCGATCGTGCTGGCGTACCAGCTCGGCCGGCGCGACGCCGAGACGTGGAGGCACGTCAAGCGGGCGGCGGACTTCCTGCTCGGCTTCACGCAGGACGGGTTCGCGGCGCCGTGGACCCCGCAGGAGCGATGGGAGAACCAGTCCGGCTACTCCCCCAACACCATCGCCACCGAGATCGCCGGCCTGGTGTGCGCGGCAGACATCGCCCGCCGCAACGGCGACGTGGCGTCGGCCCGGCGCTATCTGGCCACCGCCGACGACTGGCAGTCGCGGGTGAAGGACTGGACGGTCACCACCAACGGCCCGTACTCGAGCGGCCCGTACTTCCTGCGCCTGACCAAGGACGGCAACCCGAACGCGGGCACGACGTACACGATCGGCGACAGCGGGCCGTCCAACGTGGATCAGCGGCGGGTCGTGGACCCGAGCTTCCTGGACCTGGTCCGGCTCGGCGTGCTGCCCGCCCGCGACCTGGCGGTGGTGAACACGCTGCGGGTGATCGACGAGCAGCTGGGGGTACGCACTCCCCGCGGCTTCTTCTGGCACCGGGCGTCCTTCGACGGCTTCGGCGAGAAGCTCGACGGCAGCCAGTGGGACTACGGCCTGCCCGACGACTCGCGCCTGACGCGGGGCCGGGCGTGGCCGCTGCTCAACGGCGAGCGCGGCGAGTACGACCTGGCGGCCGGCCGGCCCGGCGCCGCCCGCGCGCAGCTGGCGACGATCGCCCGCACGGCCGGGCCGGGCCACTTCCTGCCGGAGCAGGTGTGGGACGACCAGCCGCCGGCCGGTCGCCCGGGCTTCGAGCCGGGCACGCCGACCTTCTCGGCGACGCCGCTGGTCTGGACCCATTCGCAGTACCTGAGGCTGGCCGCGGACGTCGCGGCGGGCCGGGTGCTGGAGCAGCCGGCGGTGGTCGCGCGCCGCTACGGCGCTTCTCCGGGCCGCTGAGCCGGGAGGTCACCAGGCGCGGTCGTCGGTGTAGCGCGGCGCGGGCCGGGCCGGCTGCCATCTGTCGCGTCGGCGCGGGCCGGCGACGCCCGCGCCGATCGCGATCGCCAGGCACAGCACCGCCGTCATGCCGAGCGTCGTGAACGGGCTGCCCGACCGGTCGCTGAGCGTGTCGAACAGGATCGGGGTCGCGAACTGGCCGCCGAAGAAGCCGGTGTGCCAGAGGCCGGTGCCCCGGCCGCGCCGGTCGTACGTGAGGTCGCGAGTGCCCCAGATCAGCAGCGTGGGCAACAGGACGCCGCCACCGAAGTTCGCCACCATCAGGCCGACGATCACGACCACGCCGATCACGATGCCGTCCAGCGACGTCGAGCTCGCCACGATGCCGTACCCGAGCGCGGCGAGGCCGAACCCGACGGCGAGCAGGCGGCCCGCCGGAGCGTCGACCACCTCGCGGACGACGATGGCCCCGACCACGGTGGCGAAGCCGTTCAGGGCGCTGATCGCGCCGATCAGGCCGGTGGAGGTGACGCCGGACTCCTCCAGCAGCGTCGAGGTCTCGAAGACCGGCAGGCTGACCACGACCGCCGCCACGGCGGTCAGCAGGACGATCGGCACCAGAGACAGCCACGACCGCGACCGCACCTGCCAGGCGTCCGCCTCGGCGCGGATCACCTCGTCCCGGGCCGGCGGCCGGATCAGGGCCATGACCGGCAGCAGCACCACCCCGATCGCGAAGAACGCGAACGGCGCCCGCCAGCTGATGTCGCCGAGCGCCCCGCCGACGCCGAGCCCCACCATCGCCGCGACGGTGTTGGCGACGGTCTGCAGAGCGAGGAAGCGCGCCCGGCGCTGCCCGGTGAAGCTGTCGCCGATCAGGACGGTGCAGGTGGTCGTGACGATCGCGGTGGCGACGCCGACCAGCAGCCGGCTGCCGATGATCGACGGCAGCGAGTCCAGCACGAGCGGCGCCATCCCGGCGGCGCTGAAGAGCACGAGCCCGGCGTAGATGAAATACCGGCGCCCGAAGCGGTCCAGCAACGCCCCGACGATCGGCGAGACGACCGCCATCGTGATGGCGGGGACGCCGACGACCAGGGGCACCAGCGAGGACGCGTCACTGAACTGCTTCTCGAGCTCCGGAAGCACCGGGGCGACGACGACGGCGCTGACGGTCGACATGCAGGCTCCGATGAGGAGCAGCGTCGCCGATCGCGCGGGCGGGGAATTGTGCGCGGTCATTCAGCACCCTGCGAGGGAGGAGGTGATCGATTACAAGCGGTGATCGATACCTAACAACTCTTTCTCGAAGGGCGCAAGACCTGCGCAAACACCAAAATCTCCTGCCAGATACAAACTATTTGCCACCGTCGATATCTTTCCCGGAAGAGCGGCGGTGATCCGGTTTCTGGACTAGCGTCGATCTATGTCCGGCGTTGAGGAGTTCGGTTACCGTCAAGAGCTCAGCCGCTCGCTGAGCTTCGCCGACCTGTTGATCTACGGTCTCATCTTCATGGTGCCGATCGCACCGTTCGGCATCTTCGGCAGCGTCTACAACGGCTCCGGCGGCATGGTCGCCCTGGCGTACGTCATCGGCATGGTCGCGATGATGTTCACCGCCCTGTCGTACTCACAGATGGTCCGCGCCTTCCCGATGGCCGGGTCGGTCTACAGCTACGCGGGCCGGGGCATCGCTCCGCCGGTCGGCTTCCTCGCCGGCTGGGTGATCATGCTCGACTACGTGCTGGTGCCCGGCCTGCTGTACCTGGTGGCGAGCGTCGCCATGCACTCGCTGGTGCCGGCGCTGCCGGTCTGGCTCTGGCTCGCGATCTTCGTGGTGCTCAACACGGTGGTCAACTATCTCGGCATCAAGATGACCGCCCGGGTCAACCGGATCATGCTGGTCGCCGAGCTGATCGTCCTGGCGATCTTCCTGGTCGTCGGCGTGGTCGCGATCGCGTCCGGCAAGGGCAGCGGCTTCTCGCTGAGCCCGCTGTTCAACGCGGACACCTTCGAGTGGTCGGTGGTCTTCGGCGCGGTCTCCATCGCGGTGCTCTCGTTCCTCGGCTTCGACGGCATCTCGATGCTGGCCGAGGAGAGCCGTGAGGAGGCGCGCCAGATCGGCCGTGCGATGGTGGGCGCGCTGCTGCTCGCGGGCACGCTGTTCGTCGTGCAGACCTGGGTGGCCAGTCTGCTCGTACCCGACGCCCCCGGCCTGCTCGCCAACGGCGACCCCGAGGGCACCGCCTTCTACGACGCCGCCCGCGTCGCCGGCGGCGGCTGGCTGGCCGGCCTCACCGCGCTGGCCACGGCGATCGCCTGGGGGTTCGCCAACTCGCTGGTTGCGCAGGCCGCGACCAGCCGGCTGCTCTACGCCATGGCGCGCGACGGGCAGATGCCGCGCTTCCTGAGCCGGATCAACGAGCGGCACAAGGTGCCGGCCAACGCCACCCTGCTCGTCGCCGCGCTGTCACTGGTCCTCGGTCTGTGGATGGCGAGCCGCGACGACGGCATCTCGCTGCTCTCGACGCTGGTCAACTTCGGCGCGATGACCGCCTTCCTGGCGCTGCACGTGGCGGTGGTCGTGCACTACGTGGTGCGGCACGGCAGCCGGGACTGGTGGCGGCACCTGGTGGTGCCGGTGCTCGGTTTCCTGATCCTGGCGTATGTGGTGATCAACGCGAACATCGCCGCGCAGCTGCTCGGCTTCGCGTGGCTCGGCATCGGTGTGATCATTCTGGTGGTGTTCTACGCGACCGGCCGCCGGCCCTCGCTCACGCTGGAGGACAGATGACCGACATCGTCACCTACAAGCCGTCGCCCGACGAGCTCGCGTACACCTTCGGCGGGCGGGAGCCGGTGCGGCGCGTGCGCCCGGGAACGGTTGTCGAGCTCTACACCGAGGACTGTTTCGGCGGGCGGGTGCGCACGGTCGACGACCTGCCGTCGGTGGTCTGCGAGTTCCCGTACCTCAACCCCGTGACCGGGCCGTTCCATGTCGAGGGCGCCGAGCCGGGCGACACCCTCGCCGTGCACTTCGTGTCGATCACGCCGGCCCGCGACTGGGCCGTCTCGTCGACGTTCCCGCACTTCGGGGCGCTGACCGGGACGCACACGACGGCGACGCTGCACCCGCCGCTGGACGAGCTGGTGTGGCGTTACGACGTCGACCTCGCCGCCGGCCGGGTGCGCTATCACGCCCGGCGCGGTGACTACTCGGTCGAGATGCCGCTGGATCCGATGCACGGCACGGCCGGGGTGGCGCCGGGCGCCTTCGAGAGCCGGATGACGATCGTGCCGGACGTGCACGGCGGCAACATGGACACCCCCGAGCTGCGGGCGGGCGTCACCGCGTACTTCGGGGTGAACGTGCCCGGTGCGCTCTTCGCGCTGGGTGACGGCCACTGCCGGCAGGGCGACGGCGAGGTGTGCGGGACGGGCGTCGAGGCGGCGATGAACACGGTGATCATCCTCGACCTGATCAAGGGGGTGCCCACCCCGACGCCGCGGCTGGAGACCGATGCGGCGCTGATGTCGATCGGCTCGGCGCGGCCGCTGGAGGACGCGTACCGGATGAGCCAGCACGACCTGGTCACCTGGACCGCGGCGCTGGCGGGGCTGGACGAGCTGGACGCGTACCAATTGGTCAGCCAGGCCGGGCAGGCGCCGGTCGGCAACGTCTGCGACCCCAACTACACGATGCTGGCCAGGCTGGAGAAGCGTTACCTGCCCACGGCCGAGATCTATGCGGGTACGCACGACCGCCTTCGCGGCGTGGCCGGCAGTTTGCACTCATAAGGCTGAACGTCAGGCGACCGCCGGACCCCCTTGCCCACATCGGCCATTGTGGATCGTGTGGATGAGCTGATCCAGTGGGCTTCACCGGTCACCGACCAACTGCAGAGTCTCGCCGAGGATCCGGACGGCTTCCGGTTCGAGGCGGCGACCGTGCCCGAGCTTCCGGCGGTGTTCAAGACCGATCGGATCGTCATCCGCAAGGCCTGGCACCACTACGACGGCGCGTGGCGCGCCGACTGTCTGCACCTCTACGCCACCAAGCCGACGCTGCGGGCGCTGGGGGTGGCCGTGCTCGCGTCGCTGTTCGCGCCGCCGCGGGCGGTCACCGCGATCGCCCTCTCCGACCCGCGCAGCGACATCCGCACGGTTCACCTGACCATCCCGTCGCTCGACCGGCCGGGTCTCGTGCTGCGGCCGCACGCTCTGGAGTATTGGCCCGCCGAGCGCGCCAAGCACCCGTGGTACCCGTTCGCCGGTGACCCCTGGGACCTGCCGATGGTGCTGCTCACCGACGCCGACGACGACGAGGTCGGGGAGGACGACTGGGCGAGTCGCGACATGGTCGAGGGCTTCGGCACGTTCGAGGGCATCGCCCGGTTCGCCGAGCTGCTGCTGGACGTCTCGGATCCGGCGGCGAACCGCGACGAGTACGTCCTGGAGGGCGAGGCGGGTCTGCGCGGGGTCTCGCCGATGAGCGCCGAGCTCGTCCTGTGGCTCCCCGGTTCCGCGGGCTGGTCCGGCGAGTGGGCGCCGGCCGGCTAGCCGGTGTGGCGCGACCGGTGCCAGACCGCCAGCGCCGTTCGTGAGTCGAGCATCAGCTTGTGCAGGATCCGGCTGACGTGGTTCTCCACCGTGCGCTCGGACAGCGTGAGCCGGGCTGCGATGCGGGAATTGGTCAGGCCCTCGGCGACCAGGCCGGCGATCTCGTTCTCCCGGACCGTCAGCGTCGGACCCACCCAGGCCTCGACGGCGCGGCCGAGCGGGGCCATGCCGAGCCGCCGCGCGATGTCCAGGGCGGCGTCGGCGTGGTCCCGGCCCGCCTTGTTCCGCGGCCCCAGGAGCCGGGCCAGCTCGAAGTGCGCCTCGGCGACCCTCGGCCGCGCCTCGACCCGACGCGCGGCCGCCAGCGCGTCGGTCAGGTGGCGGTGGGCCGCCTCGGTGCGGCCGGTCAGCCGGGCCAGCCTGCCGAGGGCGAGCGACACCGGGCAGTTGTACGGCCCGTATGCGAGCCCGATCGCGTGCAGGCCGTCGCTCGGCAGCATCAGCTCGTACAGCTGATCGGCCGTCGCGGTGTCCCCCCAGCGCCACGCACACCTCGGCGTTGCCGGCCGCCGCGATCAGGAACTCGACGGCGCGCGGCGGAATCCGTGCGGCGTGCGGGGCGATCACGTGCCACAGCTCCGCCGCCTCGTCGAGCCGGCCGGCGGCGACCAGCGCGAGACACAGCCAGCTGCGGGCGTGGAACGGCATGTCGTCCATCAGGCGCCGCACCTCGGTGGTCACCTTGTCGATGTCCCGGCCCGTCTCCTTCGCCACCTCGAACGCGTAGACCAGGTGGAAGTAGCCGGCCTCACCGCCCTCGCGGCCGACGTCGCGGGCCTCGTCCGCCAGCCGGGCCGCCTCCTCGTAGTCGCCCCGGCGGAGCTGCTCGGAGGCGTGGGTCAGCAGCAGCAGCGACTGCCAGTCCGGGCCGAGGCGCTCGGCCAGGGGTTCGGCCAGAGAGATCTCGTCGTGCAGCTCGGCGAAGCGGCCCAGGGTGGCGAACGCGTCCATCCGCCACCGGCGGCCCCACGCCTCGTACTCGAGGTTCGCCGTGCGGCGGCCGAGGTGGATCGCCTGCCGGGCCAGGACGAGGCGTTGCTCGGCGTGGGTGTCGGAGATCAGCTCGCCGATCCGGGCCTGCAGGTCGAGAAAGGCCGCCTCGGGATCGGCGTCGTCGAGGGCGGGCGGGTCGGTCTCCGCCGGGGCGAAGGGGTCGAGGGTGGCGTCGAGCTGCGCGCGTACCCGTGAGGATCTGAGCGGGTCGGCATCGCCCAGCGCGACCAGCGCCTCCGCGGCGAGCGCGTGCACCCGGGCACGCACCACCCGGTCGACCGGATTGCGGACCACCACGGCGGCGTCGGCCAGCGTGGCGACGTCGCCCGTGGCACGGCTCAGCTCGGCCACCCGGACGCAGGTCAGGGAGGCCCGCGCCACCTCACCGGCGCGGTATTCCGCGCGGGCGCGTTCGAGCAGCTCCGAGGTCTCCACGGTGTCACTTTAGGGACAGCGGTTGAGTGGTTCCACGGATGTGCCCGGCCGCACTGTTTCCTTAGCGTCGGCTCATGACGGCGATCACGATGCGTGGAACGAATGTGCGGCCGCTCGGCCTGGTGACGGTGGCGGCGAGCCTGATCGGCGCGGCCTGCGCGGTGGTCATCCTCGCGTGGCCGCCGCAGGTGAGCGAGCAGTGGTACAGCTACCCCTTCGACCCGACCGGCTACGTCGTCAGCCAGTCCTTCTTCGCGGTGCATCACCTCGGCATCCTCGCCGGCCTGTACGGCCTGGCGCTGGTGACCTGGCCGGGCGCGGGCCGCATGATCAAGGCCGGGCTGATCATCGCGGGCGTCGGAATGATCGGCCTCACCGCCTGCGAGCTCTTCGCCATCACGGCGGCGAACGCCCAGGTGGGTACGCCGGCCGCCGATGCGGTCGACAACGCCTACGGCGCACCGATGATCGGCGTGGGGATCGGGCTCGTCCTTGCCGGCGCCGGGCTCCTCCGGCGGAAATTGGCGGCCGGCGGGATCACGCTCGCCCTCGGCGTCTACGTCTTCGTCCCACTGTTCCCGGCCGTCTTCGGGCCGATGGTGCTGGGCCGGATCGCGATCGGCGTTTGGATGCTGATGTTCGCGGCGCTCGGGGTGGCCCTGATGAGGACAGAACGGTGAGGCGGTACGTGGCGGTCGGCGGGATCTGCGGGCTCGCCTGGTCGGCGGCGCTGCGCGGGTGGATGGTGCAGCTGGCCGGCGGCGGATCGACGTTCACCTGGATGACGTTCGTGCTCGTGCTCTTGCCGGGCGTGGTGGTGGGTATGCTGCTCGGCTGGGCGGCGTATCTGCGCTCCACCGGCGTGGCGCCGCCGCGCAAGCTGATCCTCGCGCCGGTCGTGTTCGCCTCCGCCCTCTTCGATCCGGTGATCTTCATCGGCCTCATCCGCGAAGGCACCGGCGGAGGCGCGCTGATGGTGATCGCGACCGCGATGTCGGCCGGTTTCGTGTTGTCCCGCAAGGGCTTCTCGTGGGGACGGGCGGCGTGCGCGCTCGTCGCGACGCTGGGTCTGCTGATGCTGTTCGGGATGGGCGGGATGGCCGCGCCGATCAGTTCGCCGCGCGGTGCGTGGACCTCGCTCTTCGGCCTTTGCCTGATCCTGGTGCTGTGCCTGGCGTCGGCGTTGCCGTATCCCACCTCGGCGCGGGTGCCGCTGCCGGTTGTCGGCGGTCTGTGCGGGCTCGCCTGGGCGTGCGCGCTGCGCAGCTTCATGACGACGGTCGCCGGGCCGGAGTCGGAGATCCACTGGGTCGGCACGTTCGCCTTCATCCTGCTGCCCGGGCTGGTGGCCGGGGCGCTGCTCGGGTGGGGCCGGCGGTGGACGGTGTGGTCGCCGATGCTGTTCGCGTCCGTTCTGCTGAGCGATCCGCTCGACATCGGGTCGCTGCTCGACGACGGCGTGGGCGGCGGCGCGATCGGCGTACCGCTGCTCGGCATCATCGGCGGCTATGCCGCCGCCGGCCGCGGCACGGTCACCAAACGCGCCGTCGCGGGCGGGTTCTTCGTCGCCGGCCTGGTGGTGTGGGCGGTGACCGCGACCGCCGTGGGCGGCCCGTCCTTCTCGCTCACCACCACGCACGGCCTCTGGGCATCGCTGCTCTACTGGTCACTGCTCATCACCCTGGCCCTGGGAGCGTCCGTCCCCCTCCGGAGCAGCAGCACCATCGCCGCGGCGAAGCAGAGCAGACCGAGCGGCCCGACCGGCGGCGCGTGCAGCAGCACCACCGACGACAGCACCAGCAGGATCGGCGCGGCCGGCGGAGCGCCGGCCTGACGGACCGCGATGGCCGCCGCGATCACGGCGACCGCCCACCCGATCGCGCCGATCGTGATGATCAGATCGTCGGCCAGGAAGTCGTCCCACAACGCCTGGGCCGCGCGGCCGGCCGCCGCGCGGTCGGCCTCCGGCGCGTCGTTGGCGTGCCGCACCAGGACGCCCGTCGCGATCCCGTTGATCGCCTCCCCCGCGCCGTAGCACAGGACGAACGCGAGGGTCGCCGCCCGGCTGATCGCAGCCGCGGTCCCGCGCAGGTCGTCGAGCAGCCGGAACACCGCGGCACCCAGCAGGCCGATGAAGAACAGCGTGCCGACGTGGACCACCAGCAGCCGGTCGACGTCGTCGCGGAGGCTGGCGTAGATGTCGCCGGGGTCCGGGTCCGGGTGCCAGAGGAGCAGCGCCGCCCACCCGAGGGGGACGGCGAGCCACCCGTACCGCATCAGTAGTCCCAAGCGGCGTACTCGGGGCTGCGCTCCTTCATGTCGTCGAAGAGCAGCGCCATCCGGTCGATGTACCAGCTCTTGGCGACCTGGCACATCAGGGTGCCGGCGATCACCGCGACCAGGTCGAGACGCACGAGCCCGTAGATGAGGATGATCATCGCGAGGCCCTGCCCGATGGTGGCGATGTTCGGCACCTGGGACTTGGCGTACTTCGCCGGGATGGCGACGTCCTTGCGGTCGGCCCAGATCCGCTCGCCGAAGACGCCCTTGGACGCCCAGTTCCGGGTGGACTTCGGCGTTTTGAAGAACAGCGGGTTGGTCATCATCCAGAGCACCGACAGGCCGATCGGGATCAGTGACCACCAGCCGATCCAGTCGCGGCTCCAGACCGAGACCACGAGCATCGGCAGCACCGCGAACCGGGTCCAGACGCTCCACGGGTTGGCGTGGTGCATCCAGCCGTCGCCGGAGAGCCCGAACAGCTTGGCGACGCGCTTCTCGGATGTCTGACTGGTCATCTCGCACCTCCGTTTGTGAATGTGGGACACAGCTTCGGCGGAGCGGCTTGACGTCGGCTTGACGCCGCCTGCGCCCGCTCGTCAAGTGGGCGTCAAGCGACCGTGGGCAGGCTTGCGGGCGTGGTTGCGGACATCGTCTTCCGCCGGCTCGGTGAGCCGGCCGAGCGGTCGCGGGCGCGCCGGATGGCCGGCGCCGGCGGCTTCAGCTCGCCGCGCCTGACCGGCTCCGACGATTGGTCCGGCCTGTGGCGGCTGACCGCGAACGACAGCAACGCGTTGGTCGCGGTGGCGGCGACGGCGCGGCCTTCGCCGCAATTCTTGGAGGTACGAGCCATCGCGGCCCGGGGCGACTCACTATGGGCACGACTTCTACGGGAACTGACCGACACCGGCCGCGCTCAAGGCGCCGAGTGGCTGGTCGCCGGCGTCGCGCGCGCCGACGCGATCGCGGTCGACCTGCTGCGCGGCGCCGGTTTCAGCCAGAACACCACCGGCCTCGGCCTCCCGGAGAACGGCTCGGTCGTGTGGCTGGCACTGCCGGCTTGATCCTGCCGGCGGATCAGAGGTACACGGCGCGCAGCCGCCGCAGCTCCGCCTCGTAGATCCGCTCGCCGGTCAGCTCGACCAGAGCGTCCGCCTCGTCCAGCAGCCGCGCGCTCTCCTCGGCGTTCCCGGCGAGCCCCTCGGCCTCGGCGAGCAGCCCGAGCACCCACCCGACGAGGTGCCGCGCCCCACGTGCCCGGATGGCGTCGAGGCTCTTCCGCAACCCGCGCGCCCCGCCCGCCGGGTCACCATCGAAGGCCCGCGCCCAGGACTGGACCGCCGCCGCATAGCTGAACCAGGCGGGCAGCGGCCCGGCCAGCTCCAGCGCCCGGGTGGCGTGCGCCCCGGCGGTCGTGACGTCCCGGCGCAGCGCGCTGATCAGAGCGGCGCTGGTGAAGACGCCGGCCCGGATCAGCGGCTGCGCCCCGCGCGTCGCGGCGATCACGGCATCCATCTGGGCGTCCGACTCTGCATGG
>NZ_JBFAZH010000065.1:0-14050 GCF_040681735.1 Actinoplanes sp. NPDC051633
ACACCGCCGTCGGCCACCGACGCAATCACATCCCCGGTCGCCGGATCCAACACATCAAACCGCGACGCCGACGACACCCACTTACCGCCGATGAAGAGATCGGTTTCCACGGGAAAGCCTCCAGGCGATCTAGTACGGGTTGGCGACGACGAGGTCCTGGGCGGGGAACAGGGTGAGGATCCGGGGTCCGTCAGCGGTCACCACGACCTCCTCCTCGATCCGCGCGGCCGAGAACCCGTCACTGGCAGGGCAGTAGGTCTCGAGCGCGAACACCATGCCGACCTGCAGCTCGACCGGGTCCTTCAGGCTGTTCAGCCGCGAGATGATCGGCCGTTCGTGCAGCCCGAGCCCCAGCCCGTGCCCGAACTGCAGGCCGAACGCGGCCATCTCGTTCTCGAAGCCGAACTCGGTCGCGGCCGGCCACACCGAGGCGATCTCATCGGTGCCGGCACCGGGCCGGACGGCCGCGATGGCCGCGTCCATCCATTCCCGCGCCTTCGTGTACGCGTCGCGCTGGCTCGCCGTGCTGCTGCCCACTCCGAGGGTCCGGTAGTAGCAGGTCCGGTACCCGTTGTACGAGTGGATGATGTCGAAGAACGCCTGGTCGCCGGGGCGGATGAGGCGGTCGGTGAAGTTGTGCGGGTGCGGGTTGCACCGTTCGCCGGACACCGCGTTGACCGCTTCGACCTGGTCGGAACCCATCTCGTAGAGCCGCTTGTTGGCCAGCGCCACGATCTCGTTCTCCCGGATGCCCGGCTTGAGCACCTCGACGATGTCCTGGTAGACGCCGTCGACCATGGCCGCGGCCTGGTTCAGCAGCATGATCTCGTCGGCCGATTTGATCATGCGGGCGTCGAGCATGAGCTGCTGGGCGTCGACCACGTTGAGGCCCTGGCGCTGCATCTCGAACAGGAACGGCGGCTCCACGATGTCCACGCCGACCGGCTGTCCGGCCAGCCCGGCGGCGGAGAGCATGCCCTTGATCTCGCGGACCGCCGACTCCATCAGGCCGGCCGACGGGGCGATGGCGCCGCGCATCCCGAGCATCCCGGCCCGGCTGTTGGACTCCCCCAGCCACGGTGCGAAGAGCTTGTGGTGCCGCGCGGCCGAGCCGAAGTCCCACAGGGTCGGCCCGGCGGAGTCCCTGGTGAGCAGCGCGTACCGGGTCATCTTGTCGCCCAGCGCGCCGCCGATCCAGGTCTGCGTGGTGTACCGGATGTTGTAGAAGTCGAACAGCAGGAACGCACCGCACTCGGAACCGGCCAGGGCCTTGCGGGCCCGCTCGAGGCGGTAGCTGCGGAGCCGGTCGAAGTCGACCCGCGTCTCGTAGTCGACCCCCATGTGTCCCGGTGCGGGGATCGGGCCGGGGAAGGTCATGCGGCACCGCCCAGGCCGTCGTCGACCGGGGTGTCTTCCGGCTTCAGCTCCAAACCGGAGGCGGCGGCCTGCTGGTCGAGCAGGATGGCGAAGTCCTCGGCGATCCGGCCGCTGCTGACCGTCTGCTGCACCAGCTGGGCGGTGAGTGCCGCGAGGGGCATCGGCACGTCCAGCTCGTGCGCGACGGCCAGCCCCAGGTCGAAGTCCTTGCGCAGCAGGATCGGGGTGAACGTGGGCGTGTAGTCCAGGTGCACGAAGGCCGGGGACTTGTAGCGGGTGAACGTCGAGCCCATCACGCTGTCGTTGAGGAACTCCAGGAACGCCGCCCGGGAGACGCCGCCCTTCTCGGCCAGCACGGTGATCTCGGCCAGGCATTGCGTGACCACGCCGAGCATCAGGTTGTGCGCGATCTTGACGAGGCGGGCCACGTCGCCCTCACCCACGTACGTGACGCCCTTGCCGATGTGCCGCAGCAGGTGCTCCACCTTCTTGAAGGTCTCCTCGGGCCCGGACACGCACAGCGTCAGCCCGCCGGCCTCGACAACCTTGCCGTTGCCGCTGACCGGTGAGGCGAGGAACTCGACGCCGCGGTCGGTGCAGGCCTGCCGGATCATCGCCGACGACTCGATCGACACGGTGGAGCAGTCCACCACGATTTTCGGCAGCCGGTCCGGGTCGGCGAGCAGGCCGTCGTCGCCGAGCAGCACCTGCTCGAGGTCGGCCGGGGTGGAGACCATGGTGAAGACGACGTCGCGGTCGCGGAGGTCGGCGATCGTGTCGGCGACCGCGCAGCCCGTACCCTCCGCTTTGGACCTGGTCCGGTTCCAGACCGCCGGCGCCGCGCCGGCCCGGTCGAGCCGGATCGCCATCGCCGCACCCATCCGGCCCGCGCCGATCCAGCCCACGGTCAGCGTGTTGTCAGTCATTGCAGACTCCTAGTCTTGGTGGCGGGCGCGGAGCTCTTGGTGGTGGGCGCGGAGCCGCCCAGGTACAGCGATGCCATTTCCGGGTTGTCCCGCACCTCCGCGGCGGTGCCGGTGAGGCGCACCTTGCCGCCTTCCATCACGACGCCGTGGGTGGCCAGCCCGAGGCCCAGCCGGACGTTCTGCTCGACCAGCAGCACCGTCGTACCCCCGGTGTTGAGGTTCTGGATGAGTTCGGCGACACCGGCGAGGCTCTTCGGGTCCAGGCCCAGGGACGGCTCGTCGAGCAGCAGCAGCTTCGGCTCGAGCATCAGGCAGCGGGCGATCTCGACCATCCGGCGCTGACCGCCGGAGAGGTTGCCGGCCGAGTCGTGGGCGCGTTCGGCGACGATCGGGATCCGGGCGGCCACGGCTTCGTACCGCTGGGCGAGCAGTTTGCGGTCGCGGCGGATGATGTAGCCGCCCAGCTGCACGTTCTCTCGCACCGTCATGTTGGGGAACAGCGCCTGCGACTGTGGCACCTGGGTGATGCCCAGCTCGAGGATCTCCTCCGGCGGCAGGCCGTCGATCCGCGCGCCGCCCATCTCGATCGCGCCGGACCCGCAGCGCAGCAAGCCGCTGATGACCTTGAGCACGGTCGACTTGCCGGCGCCGTTCGGCCCGACGATGCAGGTGACCGTCCGGTCGGCGCAGTGCAGGTCGACTCCCTGCAGCACGTTGCCGCCGCCGTATCCGGCTTCCACCCCGGTCAGTGTCAGCATGCTCAGCCCCTTTCCGACGACGTCACGGTGGCCGGGCGCCAGTCGTCGCCCAGGTAGGCGTCCAGCACCACCGGGTCCTCCCGGATCTGCGCGGGCGGGCCGTGCGCGATCGACCGGCCGCGGGCGAACACGTAGACCGGGTCGCACAGGTCCAGCACCAGCGGGATGTTGTGCTCGACCACCAGGAACGTGACGCCGCTGCGGTTGAGCTCGCGGATCACCTCGGTGAGCCGCCCGAGCAGGCTGGGGTTGACGCCGCCGGCCGGTTCGTCGAGCAGGATCAGCTTCGGTTCGAGCATCAGCACCTGGGCCAGCTCGACCAGCTTCTGCTGGCCGTAGGACAGGTCGCCGGCCCGCTGCGGGGCGAACGAGCCCAGGCCGACGATGTCGAGCAGTTCCTTGGCGCGCTGGGCTTCGGACCCGCTGGAGGCGTTCGCGAAGATGGTCCGCGGGTGGCTGTCCGGCAGCGGCGCCACCACGTTCTGCAGCACCGTCATCTCCTTGAACAACCGGGTGACCTGGAAGGTGCGGCCCAGGCCGAGGTGACCGCGGGTCCAGGGCTGGAGCTTGTCGACCCGCTTGCCGTCGAACCAGACCTCGCCCCCGTCGGCGGTCATCGTGCCGGTGATCAGGTTGAACAGGGTGGTCTTGCCGGACCCGTTCGGCCCGATCAGCGCCGTGATGGTGCCGCGCTCCACGGTCAGGTCGGCGTGGTCGACCGCGGTCAGTCCGCCGAACCGCTTGGTGGCGCCCTTGACCTCGAGCAGCGGGAAGGACGCCGCGTCGGCGACCGGCTCGAGGCGTTCGCGGACCACCGCGGTGTTGTGCGACAGGGCGCCGACCTGGTTGGTGAACTCGGTGGCCACCGGGTGCCGCTTGCGCCACGCCTTCTCGAAGGTGGGCAGCAGACCGGCCGGCAGGAACAGCACGACCAGCACCAGGATGCCGCCGAGCAGCAGGACGCGGGCCGAGGCACCGCCGCCCCACACGGTGGCGCCCTCGTTGATGAACTGCACGATGAACGCGCCGAGCACCGGGCCGTACAGGCTGCCGCGACCGCCGACCAGCGCGGACAGCACGATCAGGACGCTGCCGAGGATGGCGAACGAGCCGACCGGGTTCAGGAACGTCTGGAAGTACGCGTACACCCCGCCGGCGATGCCGATGAAGAACGCGCTGGCCGCGTACGCCAAGATCTTGAAGATCGTGGTGTTGACCCCGATCGCCGCCGCCTTGCCCTCGTCCTCGCGGATGGCCACCAGCCCGGTGCCGAACTTGGTGCGGGCGATCCACGCGCTGAACAGCACGGTCAGCACGAGCAGCAGCAGGAAGACGTAGTAGAACGGGATGTTCTGGAAGTCGTTGTCCCAGAACGGCAGCTCGAGGGTGATGCCGTCGGAGCCGTTCGTCAGCGGCTTCCAGTTCGTCGCGACGATCTGCGAGGCGAGAAGCAGCGCGATGGTGATGATGACAAAGGCATGGCCACGGGTACGCAGCACGATCGAGCCCACGCCCACCGCCACGATCACCGCCGTGACGCCGCCCACGGGCGCGGCCCAGAGCGGGTTGATCCCGGTGTGCAGGGCGATGATCGCGGCGGTGTAGGAGCCCAGGCCGAGGAACATGCTGTGGCCCAGCGAGATGTAGCCGGCGTAGCCGGAGACGATGTTCCAGCTCGTCGCCTGCACGGCGAGCAGGAAGGCGAGCAGCAGAACACCCTGGGGGTACGGCTGCCACGGGTTGATCACCGGATACAGGATCAGCAGGACCAGCACCACACCGGCGATCAGGTGCTTGCGCGGGACGTTCTTGAGCCGGTTTCCGATCCGGGTCATACGGCCACGTCCTCGCGGAGGCGGGCGCCGAACAGGCCCTGCGGCCGGACCAGCAGCACCACCATGATCACCAGATAGAAGACCAGCGTCGACCACTGCAGACCGCCGTAGGTGGCGGTCAACGTCTCGGCCAGCCCGAGGATCAGGGCGCCGGTGAGCGCGCCGGGCAGGCTGCCCATGCCGCCCAGCACCACGATGCCGAGCAGACGGGAGATCCAGTCGTAGTGCGACGCCGGGAAGAACGGGTAGAGCGTGGAGAGGATGGAGCCGCCCACGCCGGCGCTCGCGCTGCCCAGCGCGAAGGCCAGCGCGGCGGTGGCCGTGGCGCCGATGCCCACCAGGGCGGCGGCGGACGGGTTCTGCGAGGTGGCCCGGATGGCCCGGCCGGTCCAGGTGCGGGTCAGGATCAGGTACAGCCCGCCCAGCACCACGATGGCGGCCAGGAAGCCGTACGTCTGCGCCTTCGGCAGCAGGATGCCCCCGACGGAGAAGGACTCCTCGAAGTACGACGGGGTGGCCGACCGGAACCGGTTGCCCACCGTCACGTTGAGGACGCCCTCGATGACCAGCGCGAGCCCGAAGGTGAGCAGCACCGACATGGACGGCGACTGCCCCTTGATCCGGGAGATGACGAACCGGTACGTGACCCAGCCCAGTCCGAACATCAACGGGGTGGTGATGACCGCGGCGAGGATCGGGTCGATGCCGATGGTCCGCCACAACCACCAGGTGAAGGTGGCCACCAGGATGAGGAACGCACCCTGGGCGATGTTGATGATGCGCAGCACCCCGAAGATCAGGGTGAGGCCGGAGGCCATCAGGGCGTAGATGCCGCCGATCAGGACACCGAGCGCGAGCGCCTGGATGAACTGGGTCACGTCCGGGTCACTTCCAGCCGGGCTTGGGGTTCACGACCGTGGTCACCGTCGCGGCCTCGGCCGGCGCGACGACCTCCGCCTTCCCGTTCTGCCACTGGCCGAGCAGGAACTTGCCCTTGGGCTCGCCGGTCGCCTCCCAGGACAGCGGGCCGAGGATCGTGGTCACCTCGTTGGCGTGCAGCCAGTCGCGCAGCTTGGCCTGGTCGAGCGAGCCGACCGCGGTGACGCCGGCGGCGAGCACCTCGGCCGCCGCGTACGCGTCGGCGGCGTCCTCGGCCGGGTCGGCGTTCTGGTAGTCCTGCCGGTAACCGGCCACGAACTCGGCGTTCTTCGGCGTCTTCGCGTCCTGGTGCCAGCTGACCGTGTAGAACACGCCCTCGGTGCTGCCGACGCCGACACCATCGCTGTACTGGGCGGCGTTGCTGGGCGCCGAGGTCTGGAAAAGCATTTTCGGCGAGTAGTTGAGCTGCTTGAGCGACCGGACCAGGCCGACGCCGTCCTCGAACACCGCGCCCTGGGCGATCAGGTCGGGCTTCTTGCTGGCGAGCTGGCTGGCGATGGACTGGAAGTTCGTGGTGTCGGGCGGGTAGACCGTGCTCAACACGGTCTTCACGCCGAGCGGCTCGAGCTGCTTCTGCATCGACTCGATCACCGGCGCGGCGAACGGGTCGTCCTGGCTGGGGTAGGCCGCGGTCTTGGGCCGCTGGTCCGCCGGCAGCGACTTGATCCATTCGACGAACACGTCGGCCTGCTTCGGCGCGGTCGCGGGCTGGGCGAAGAACAGGTACTTGAAGCCACGGCTGAACATGTTCGGCGCGCCGCCGGCCGGCTCGACGAACACCATGCCGTTCTTCTCCGCGACCGCGGAGGCCGGGAAGTTGAGCAGCGACGAGAACGTGCCCAGCAGCAGGTCGACCTTGTCCTGGGTGATCAGCTTCGTGTAGTCGGTGACGACGGTGTCCTGACTGCTGGCATCGTCGACGATCTTGAGCTGGACCTGGCGACCGAGCAGGCCGCCGGCGGCGTTGATCTGCTTGGCCCAGACCTCGTAGCCGCGCTTGGCCTCGCCGCCGGGCTGCGAGAAGTCACCGGTCAGCGGCAGCGAGATACCGATGACGATCGGCTTGTCGGTGTCGGCCGCGGCCTGTTCGGACGGGCGTGAGCCGCAGGCGGCCAGGCCTGCGCCCAGAGCTACGGCAAGGGAGGCGGCGAGAACGGTCCGCCGGGGGGTTCCTGGCTTGGAGAAGGTTCGAGCGGTCATGGGGCCCTCCACGGTGAGGCGCGGTCAAGCACACCGCAATCGTTTGCGAGATGATGATGTCCGTCACGTTTCACATGTGTCAAGGCCGCCAAGAGAACCTGGTACAGACTCTGAACACAAGACTTGTTCTCGTGCAATCGGTTGCGGCAAGCTGTCCGCGTGCTACACGTCGGAACGTTCACGCCCTCGGTCCTGCTCCGCGTCGCCCGGCGCACCGGGCGGCTGATCACCGAGGTCGACGAGGTGCCGGTGGCGTCCTCCCCCGCCCAGTTCGCCGCGCTGGCCGACGGCTCCCTGGACGCCGCGCTGACCAGCCCGGACAACGTCCTGCGTCACCGCGGCACGATCGACGTCCGGGTGCTGTCCGCTATCGATCAGGGCATGGGCCTCGCCCTCTACAGCCGGCTCGAGCCCGCCGAGCTGCGGGGCAAGACCTTCGGCGTGGACGTGCCGACCTCCGGATTCGCGCTCGCGATGTACGCCATCGCCGAGTCGCTGGGGCTGACCCGCGACGACTACGAGCTGGTCGCGCTGGGGTCCACGCCCAAGCGGCTGACCGCCCTGCGGGACGGTCGGTGCGCGGCCACCATGCTGAACGCGGGCAACGAGCTGCACGCCGAGGCGGCCGGGTTCCGGGTGCTCGGCCGGGCACCCCAGCCGTACCTGGGCACGGTCCTGGTGTCGCGGACCGACCAGGACGCGCTCGCGGAGGCGCTGACCGCCACGGCCGCGGCGATCTGCGACCGCGAGCTGGACGACGAGGTCATCGACGAGGCGCGGACCGCCCTGCGCCTCACCGACGAGCTCGCCGCCCGCTACCTGGACAGGCTGACCTCGCCGACGGAGGGACTGGTCCGCGACGGGCGGGTCGACCCGGCCGCGATGGCCACGATCGAGGATCTGCGCCGCCGGTACGGGACACCTTCATGACCATGCCGGCGCGCGGGTCGTTGCGGCTGCTGCAGGCGACCACCTTCGCCAGCACGCTGGACCGCTTCGCGATGCCGCCGATGCTGATCATCATGGCCGCGTCCGTCGATGCGCCGCTGTCCACCATGGTCCACGTGGCCGGTCTGTACTTCCTGGCGTACGGGCTGATGCAGCCGGTGTGGGGGATCGTCTCCGACCGCCTCGGCCGGGTCCGGACCCTGCGCCTGTCACTGCTGCTGGGCGGGCTCGCGACGGCCGCCTCGGGGCTCGCGGACAACCCGGTGCAGCTCGGCATCGCCCGGGCCCTGGCCGGCGCGTTCTTCGCCGCGGCCATCCCGGCCGGCCTGATCTACGTCGGGGACACCGTGCCCGGTGCCCGCCGGCAGAGCGAGATCGCCAACCTGATGACCGGGGTCGCGCTGGGCACGGCCCTCGCCTCGGCCGGCGCGGGCGCCCTGGCCCAGGCCGCGAGCTGGCGGTACGTCTTCGTGCTCTCCGCAATCTGCGCGCTGACCCTGGTCGTGCTGCTACGCCGGCTGCCCGAGCCGGCCCACGACCGCATCCCGGAAAGCCTGCTCGCACCGGCCGGCCGGGTGCTGCGCTCCCCCGCCGCCCTGCTGGTGCTGCTTCTCGCCTTCGTGGAGGGCGGCATCCTGCTCGGCGCACTGACCCTGCTGCCGGCCTCGATCGAGTCGACCGGGGCGAGCGCGACCGTGGCGGGCGCGGTGACCGCCGTCTACGGCGTCGCGGTCCTGATCTTCGCCCGGCTCACCGGCTGGGTGTCCCGGCGCCGCCCCGCCTGGCTGCTGATCGCCTGCGGCGCCACCGCGGTGGTCGCCGGATGCACGCTGGCCGCCTGGTCCCAGCGGCCCGGCGTCGCCGCCGGCGTGGCCGTCCTGATCGGTCTGGGCTGGGCCGCGATGCACTCGTCGCTGCAGACCTGGGCGACGCAGGTGCTACCGTCCGCGCGGGCCACCGTCGTCTCGTTCTTCGCCGGTTCGTTGTTCGCCGGCAGCGCCTTCTCGTCGGCCTTGCTCGCCGGCCCGGCCGATGCCGGCCACTTCGGACTCGTGTACGGCGTGCTCGCCGCCCTGTGCGTGCCGCTCGGCGTGTTCGCCACCGTCGCCCGCGCCCGCTGGCACGAACCCGCCCTCACCGGGAGTCAGCCATGACCGCCCATAAGATCGTGCGGATGGCCGCACCCACGCTCCGCGACGTCGCCCAGCTGGCCGGCGTGCACCCGGCGACCGCTTCGCGGGCCCTCAACCCGGCCACCCGGCCACTGGTCAACGCGGACACCGCCCGCAAGGTGCTCCGCGCCGCCGAGTCCATCGGATACCAGCCGAACCCGATCGCCCGCAGCCTCAAGACCGCCCGCACCAGCACCGTCGGCCTGGTCATCCCGGATCTGACCAACCCGCTGTTCCCGCCGATCGTGCGCGGCATCGAGGACGTGCTCACCCCGGCCGGCTACAGCGCCTGGATCGTGAACACCGACAACGACCTGGCCCGCGAGGAGACCCAGGTGGAGTCGCTGCGCTCGCGGCAGGTCGAGGGCCTGATCATCGCCACCGCCCGGCGCGAGCACCCGCTGCTGGCCCGCCTGCACCGCCAGGGCATCAAGATGGTCCTGGTCAACCGGCGCGTCGAGGGCCTGGACCTGCCGTCGGTCACCGCCGACGACGACGCCGGGATCGGCCTGGCCGTGGCGCATCTGGCCGGGCTGGGTCACCGCCGGATAGCGCACCTGGCCGGCCCGCAGACCACCTCGACCGGCGTGACCCGGGCCCGGGCGTTCCAGCACGCGATCCGCGACCTCGGCCTGGCCGAGGACCCCGCGCTGATGGTCGAGTGCGGTTACTGGTCCGAGACCGAGGGCGCCCTGGCGCTGCGCAACCTGCTCGACTCGGGCGCGGACTTCACCGCCGTGGTGGCCGGCAACGACCTGATCGCCCTCGGCTGCTACGACGTCTTCGCCGAGCGCGGGATGTCCTGCCCCGACGACATGAGCGTGGTCGGCTTCAACGAGATGCCGTTCCTGGACAAGATGAACCCGCCGCTGACCACGGTGAGCGTGCCGCACTACGACATCGGCAGCGAGGCGGCCCGCCTGCTGCTCGACACCATCGACGACCCGGAACGCCCGGCCCGCTCGATCATGCTGGCCCCGTCGATGGTCGTCCGCGCCTCCACCGGCCCACCGGCCGCAAGTCAGGGAGCGACGGCGTGAGCACGATCGTCGCGCAGACCATTACGACGCAGCGGCTCGACCTGCTGCCGCTCGAAGTCGAGCACGCCGAGGAGATGGCCGCCGTGCTGTCCGACCCGGCTCTGCACACTTTCACCGGCGGCGCTCCGGACACCCCGGAAGCCCTGCGCGCCCGCTACCAGCGCATGACCGCGGGCTCCCCTGACCCGGCCGTGTCCTGGCTGAACTGGGTGATCCGGCTACGCGACGACGCCTGCCTGACCGGCACGGTCCAGGCGACGATCAGCCCCGCCGGCCGCGGCACCGGGGCCACCGAGGCCGAGATCGCCTGGGTGGTGGGCACCCCATGGCAGGGACGGCGGATCGCCGGCGAAGCCGCCCGAGGGCTCGTCGACTGGCTCAGCCGGCAGGCGATCACCACCGTCGTCGCCCACATCCACCCCGATCATCGAGCCTCCGCCGCCGTGGCCACGGCCGCCGGCCTGAGCCCCACCGACCAATGGCAGGAGGGCGAAATCCGCTGGCAGCGCAACCTCACGCCGACGCCCTCATGAAGCCACGGCCACCTCATGCATCAAGGTCGGCCACCCAGGCTCGAAAGTCTTCTTCACCATGTAGGTATATTCCTGGACCCGTTTGCAGGTCGGCGCCGGCCAACCTGTCCAGCGCCGTCCAAAGAGTCGCATTCGAGGAGTAAGCCGCGGATTCGTTCTTGATCAGCGCCAGAGCCCAATCTGCGACGTCCTCTCTGCTGACAGAGCTCTGAACCAGACCGACCATCCTGCTCCTGATCTGCTGGTGGATGTCCTGCACTTCTACCAGCTTCCCGTGTAGTTGCCGTCGACACCGAACATGTAATGAACCTTGCTTCCATCGGTCACACGAACGTCGGGACGAACGATTCGAACATTTCCGCCATGATCCAGGGTTTCGTGCCACACGCGGGTGGCGCCGGTGTCAGGGTTCCATTCCCGAACGAGTCGACGGCCGGCCATCTCCCCGGGCGTCCGCGCCGGCGTTGTTCCACCATAGAAACGAACTCGCCCGTCGGGCAGCTGACGAGCGCCGGCCTCTCCATACTTTGCCGCCTGGTCCAGGAACTCCTGCGGGTATGCCTTGAAATGCGGGACCTCGCCACCCCCGCAGTTGTGCACGAGGACGGGCATTTCGCCGGCGAGCACGTAATACGTGTGGACGGTGTCGACGGTGAGGTCGTGCATCGTCTGGGCGCCCGCGTAGGAGCGGACACCGGCCACCCGCGCCAGGCCGCCGTCGGCGGTGCGCAGCTCGTGCCCGACGGTCAGTTCGGCCGCGTTGACCCAGCCGCGAGCCGTCGCGTCCCAGAACGGGTGGTGGCTCGTGGTGTGCAGGACGGCGGCCCCGGCAGCCAGCACGCCGGCCGCGACGACGCCGGCGACGGCGGCACGCTTCACGTTCACCGTGACATCGGTGAGGGCGGTGTCGCGGTTGATGTGTGCCGCGGTGACGCGCTGCACCGTCGTCCGGCCGGTCGCCGAATCGGTGGCGAGCACCTTGTCGCCCGGTCTGACCTGACTGATCGGTTTCGACCGCCCGCCCGCCATGCGGACCCTGGTGTCGGCTCGGAAGCTGTGCAGCCCGCAGGACTTGCCGAAGCTGCTCTTGAGCCAGTCGTCGACCTTGCCCATGCCCTTGCTGACCGCGGAGAGCACGCCGTTCGCCCAGTTCTTCATCTTGTTGAAGTTCGTGACCGCATGCCACGCCTTCTTGACGGCGCCTATCAGGTCGCCGATGCGATGCAGCTTGCCCCACGGGATGATCGAGATGACCATCGAGATGCAGGCGCCGACGCTGCCACCGCCGAAGCAGGCCTTGATGTCGTTGATCCCCAGCAGTTCCTGCAGGATCTCGCCGCCGGCCTCGATGACGACGTCGAAGAGGCTCTTGTTCTGGATCTCCTTGGCCTGCTCGTACTCCTCCCGGCTGTGCCCGGTGGCCGTGAACGCCGCATCCTGCTTCTGCTTGATCCGCTTGTTGTTCTGCGCGGTCTTCTTCGCCTTGGTCGACGCCCGCTGGATCTGCTGCTTCGTCGCATAGCGCAGGGACGGGATGTAGACGGACCCGTCGGCCTCGACGAAGTACTTCAGCCCGTCCGGGTCGCTCATGCTGGGCGGGTTGTTGTTCGCGTACGCATAGCCGTTGAGCTGCTGCGGGTCGTCCGGGTCCATGATCGGGTCGACGGAGACGAACCGGCCCAGCGCCGGGTCGTACTCTCGCGCGCCCAGCTGCACCAGTCCGATCGACGCGTCCCGGGTGCCGCCGACGAACTCCTTGTCGTCCGGCCACGTCCCCGGCGCGCCGCCCCGCACCTCACCGAACGGCATGAACTGCCGCCGGGTGACGCCGAGCGCGCCGGCCTTGACCGTGGTGATCGAGGTGCCGTGCTGGTCGCCGACCTGCCAGCTCAGGCCCGCGCCCGTCCGCACGCCGACCGGCACGCCGCCGTGCGCGTAGAACCGGGTGCCGGTGGTGGCGCCGCCGGAGTCGACCCGGATCTCCTGCCCGGGAAGGTAGAGGGTGGTGCCGGTCGGGTCGCGGCGCAGCAGCCGTCCGCCGTCGGCGTCGTAGACGATGCCGGTGTCCTTGCCGTCGGCCGACCGGGCCGAGGCGAGGCGCCCGCTGCGGTCCCACGTCAGGGTCTGCGGCGAGCCGTTCAGCTTGCGGAGCGTGGTGTTGCCGCTGTCGTCGTACTCGAACGTGTCCTGCCGCGACCCGCCCGGTCCGGTCGTGGCGACCGCGGTGAGCGCGTGGCTGCCCTGCTCGTAGGTGTAGGTGCTGGTGGTGTCCGCGACCCCGCCGAGCCCGTGACGGGTGAGCTGGGTCCGGTTCCCGCTGTGGTCGAAGCGGTACGACGTCCAGTACGGGTTGTTCTCGCCGCCGAGGGAGGCGGGCACCGTGCCCTGCGAGCAGTCGCCGTCCGCCTTGGCGGTCCACGCCTCGTTCAGCCGGCGCAGGTGGTCGTACCGGAAGCACTGCCGATCGGGCTTCTGACCGTCCGCGAGGTCCTTGATCTCGGTGATGTTGCCGGCCGGGTCGTAGGAGTAGCGGAGGTCGTTGACCCGCACGTCGGCGGCGGACTCCCGCTCGACCAGTGACTGTGTCGACCGGCGGGTGGCGTAGTCGTAGTAGCTCGTGCTCCACAACCGAGCGCCCGCCGCGCCCATGGCCAGCTGGCCCATCTCGCCGAAGCGGGTGTAGGCCGTGTCCGCGACGTAGGTGTCGGCGCCGGTGGTCGACTTCGGGAGGCCCAGGTCGTCGTATCGGACGGTCAGCGTCTCGGCCTGCAGCCCGCCCGCGGTGGGCAGCTCGGTGGTGTTGACGCTGCCGTCGACCCGGTAGGTCACGCCGGTCCGGTACTCCGGCGCGAGGCCGGGCTCGCCGGGAAGCCGCACCGTGCTGCCGGTCGGCCGGTTCGCCGCGTCGTACCCGGTCACCTCGACCGTGTAGTTCTTCCCGGCGTCGACCCGGGTGCTCGAGGTGAGGAGCCCTTTGAGCAACGTGTCGTACGTCCACGTCGCGCGCAGCGTCCCGGTCACCGAGCCGGCCCGTTCCTCGATCTTGCGGCCCAGCCGGTCGTGGACGAAGGCGGTCGCATCCCCGTTGCCGTTGGTGACGGCCACGACCTGCCCGGCCGCGTCGTACGTCGTGCGCGTCGTCCCGGAGTCGGGGTCGGTGCCGGCGGTGCGACGCCCGAAGAGGTCGTACTCGTACCTCCACACGCGGTTGTCGTGGTCGGTGACCGTCGCCGGCCGGCCGGTCTTGCCGTAGGTGTACCGGGTGATCTCCGCGGCCGCGCCGGTCGCGGGTTCGGCGCCCTCGTACTGGTGCAGGGCGGTC
>NZ_JBFAZH010000066.1:0-14034 GCF_040681735.1 Actinoplanes sp. NPDC051633
GCGGCGTCGGCGGACGCCGCGACCGCGATTCCGGCAATGACGGCGGCCAGGGCAAGGCCGCCGGAGATAAGAGCAGGTCTACGCACAAGCCCGGGACGCTAGTCGTACATTTTGATTGTTGTCTATTAACAACGACTTAAATCAGCTCATGGGCTTTCCGCCGGTGACGCCCAGCACCTCGCCGGTGGTGTAGCTGGCGTCCTCGGACGCGAAGTAGACGTAGGCGGCCGCCAGCTCGGCCGGTTGCCCGGGACGGCCCAGCGGGGTGTCCTCGCCGAACTTCTTGACCTTCTCCTCCGGCATCGTGGCCGGGATCAGCGGCGTCCAGATCGGGCCCGGCGCCACCGCGTTCACCCGGATGCCCTTCTCCGCGAGGTCCTCGGCGAGCGCCTTGGTGAAGGCGACGATGCCGCCCTTGGTGGTCGCGTAGTCCAGCAGCGGAGCCGACGACTGGTACGCCTGGATCGAGGCGGTGTTGATGATCGACGAGCCGGCCGGCATCCTCGGCACGGCGGCCCGGCACAGCCAGAACATCGCGTACAGGTTCGTCTTGAGCGTCTTGTCGAACTGCTCGGTGGTGATGTCGGCGATGCCCTCGGGCTGAGCCATCTGGAACGCCGCGTTGTTCACCAGGATGTCGACGCCGCCCAGCTCGGACACCGCCCGGTCGATGATCGCCGCGCAGTGCGCCTCGTCCTTGATGTCACCCGGCACGCGTACCGCGGTCCGCCCCGCCTTCTCGATCAGCGCCACGGTCTCCTGCGCGTCGTCCTCCTCCTCGGGGAGGTAGGAGATGAGCACGTCGGCGCCCTCACGGGCGAACGCGATGGCCACGGCCCGCCCGATGCCGGAGTCGCCGCCGGTGATGACCGCCTTGCGCCCGGTCAGCCGGCCCGAGCCGCGATAGCTCTCCTCGCCGTGGTCCGGGCGGTCCGGCATGGCGCCGGTCAGGCCCGGCTCGCTCTGGTCGCCGCCGCGCAAGGGCGATTCGGGGTATTTGCTCTGCGGATCCTGTGTCATGTCCCACGCTTTCCCGGCCTTCGCGCAAATAACCCCTCCGCCGGGGAAAGCGCCGCCCGTGACCGATACCCCTGAGGCCCGAGTGGGCGTTGTGATGATCACTTGGGAGCGCCGAGCCGAGGCGCTGAACGCGGTGGCCCGCCTGCGGGCGCTGCCCGAACGACCGCCCGTCGTCGTCATTGACAACGGATCGTGGGACGGGACGGCGGCGGCGATCCGGGCGCTGTTCCCGGAGGTCGACGTGGTGGCGCTGGGCGAGAACCGCGGTGGTGCGGGGCGCAACGTCGGCGTGCGGCGACTGCGGACGCCGTACGTGGCGTTCTGCGACGACGACACGTGGTGGGAGCCCGGCTCGCTGTCGGCCGCCGCGGACGTGCTCGACGCGTACCCGAAGATCGGGGTCGTCAACGCTCGCATCGTGGTCGAGCCGGGCGGCGCGGACGATCCCATCGTGCCCGAGCTGCGGGACTCGCCGGTGTCGCGCCCGGACTGGATGCCCGGCCCGGCGCTGGGCAGCTTCCTGGCCGGTGCATCGGTGGTGCGGCGCTCGGCCTTCCTGGAAGTCGGCGGCTTCAGCACCCGGCTGTGGCTCGGCGGCGAGGAGGAGCTGCTCGCCACCGATCTGGTCAGCGCCGGCTGGGAGATCTGCTATCTCGAAGACATCGTGGTGCACCATGCGGCATCGGTGGCGCGCGACGCAGGGCTGCGTCGCCGGGTCGGGCTGCGGAACACGTTGTGGTTCACCTGGCTGCGCCGGCCCGTGCCGGCCGCCTTGCGGCGAACGGCGTTCCTGGCCCGCAGCGTGCCGCGCGACCGGACGTCGGCGCTGGGTGCGTGGGATGCGCTACGCGGCGTGCCCTGGCTGGTACGACAGCGCCGGCCCCGCCCCGAACCGGTCGAGGCGCGACTCGCCGTCCTGGATGCGCCGCAGCGGGCGTCCACCGCCCGGCGCTACGTGGGTTGACGGGTTGCTGAACAGGGCAATCTGTGCTCATGACCACCGAACCGCCCTCGTCGCAGCCACCCTCGTCGCAGCCGTCCGCTTTTCAGCCGTCGTCGTATGAGCCGCCGCTCGCCTCCGAGGAGTCGTCCCGGGTCGCCCGGACCCGCACCAGTGCCGTCTGGCTGGGCGTGTGGGCCGGGGTGGTGGTGCTGATCCTGCTGATCATCTTCGTCGCGCAGAACACCGCCAAGGTGCAGATCTCGTTCTTCGCCCTCGAGGGGCAGATCCCGCTCGCCCTGGCCCTGCTCATCGCCGGGGTGGCCGGCGCGATCGTCGCGATGGCCGTGGCGGGCCTGCGCATCATGCAGTTGCGCAAGCAGATCCGCCACGGCCGCCCCTCGATCAATCGTTGAAGGTCTTCCCGGTCTCGACGAGTGACTTCAGGTCGCTGAGGATCCAGGCCCAGCCGCCGCCCGCGCTCTCGCCGAGGTTGCCGGCGGTGACGTCGGCGGTGACCGGCGCGCCGGCCAGCTCGTGCGTGACGGTCAGCTTGCACGTGCCCGGCTGCGTCTTCGACTCCGTGATCTCCCACGTCACCGTCGTGAAGGGCTCGGCCGCGGTCCGCGGGTCCATCAGCAGCCGCCACGTCTGGACGAGCCGCCGCGGCGGGTCGACCTCGAGCACCTCGCCGTCGACGATGGCCTCGGGCAGCGGCGGCAGGTCGTTCGCCTTGTGGTACTCGATCATCCCGGCGTTCGGTGTGGACCGGTAGGACCCGCCCGGCCGCAGCTCGTAGTGGCCGGGCGCCGCGTACCCGTACCGCTGATTGAACTCGGGCTCCACGATCGCCGCCCAGATCTTCTCCGGGCTCGCCTTGATCCAGATGCGGTGCACCTGCGTTTCGGTGGTCATTGATCTTCCTCCAGCGCGTTCTTGAGATCGACGAGCGCCGTCACCTGGCGTTCGGTGTATTTGTCGATCCATCGGTCGTGGATCAGCCGGATCGGCACGGGATTGAGAAAGTGCAATTTCTCCCGGCCCGAGCGGCGTGTGACGACGAGCTCGGCGTCCTCGAGCACCTTGAGGTGTTTCGCGACGCCGAAGCGTGTCATCTCCAGCTCGGACTCGAGCTCCGTGAGCGTGCGGCCGTCACGCCGGAAGAGCAGGTCGAGCAGGAAACGTCGGGTCGGATCGGCCAGCGCCTTGAACACCCGATCCTCGTCCTCCATGACGCAAAGTTATGTGACCAGTAGGTCACATGTCAAGCTGGGGGGCATGGTCTTTCGGCTGGATTGGCAGGGCGAGTTCATGCTGGGCGGCATCGGCTGGATCGCCGTCGGGCACGACGACGGCCGGTGGTGGTTCGACGGGTACGTCGTCGGCAAGTGGCACATCGACGGCGGCGCACCGCAGGTCGCGGACCTGGCGCGCTGGCTGCTGGCCGAGCGGCCGGCGGGCCGCTACGAGGTGGAGTTCGAGCTGCTGCGCAAGGCCCAGCCCTGGCAGGGTACGGGCGAGATGCTGATGGATCTCGACATCACGCTGGGCCGTGACGAGCCCGGCGGTCCCGAGTCGCTGGTCTGCTTCCCGTCGGGCTACCTTCCCAAGATCGAGAGGTGGGCCCAGATCTACGAGGGCCTCGACTGGGAGGGGATCGATCGTCCCCGCCTGCACGCGGAGGCGACCCGCCTGCTCGAGAGTGCCGATGGGGCTACGGCTTGACCGCGATCCGGCCGGGGCCGATCGGCAGCAACAGCAGGCGGGCGCCGGTCTCCTCGATGAACTCCTCGATCGCCGCCCGCGCGCCCTGGTAACTGCCGTAGTCGTCGATGATCAGGACGCCGCCGGGTGACAGTCGGTCGTAGAGCGTCGCCAGCTCGTGGCGGGTGGACTCGTACCAGTCGGTGTCCAGGCGCAGGATCGCGATCCGGTCGGGCGCCTGCTCGGGCAGCGTGGACTCGACCGGGCCCTGGACGAAGTGGATCCGCTCGGCGGGATAGGGGATCGCCTCGAATCCCTGCCGGACGTCCTCCAGGCTCGCGACCGCCCAGATCTTCGCCGTGCGGGGACGGCTGCTCAACAGGTCGGCCACCGGCTTCCCGTCGTAGGTCACGTCCTTGTCCGTCGGCGGGGTCATGCCGTCGAACGTGTCGAAGAGGTACAGCTCCCGGGAGGTGTCGCCGATCGCGAGCAGCGTCCGCGCGACCACGTGCATGCTGCCTCCGCGCCACACCCCGCACTCGACGACCGCACCCGGGATGTCGTGCGCCACCACATGGCGAGTGGCCAGGTAGAGGGCGTACTGCTTCTCCACCCCGGTCATCGTGTACGGGCGCGCGGCGCGAAGGATCGGCTGCGCCATCTCGTCGTAGTGCGCGGGGAATTGCTGTTTTGCCGCCGGCGGTTTCGGTGCGGCATCCGATTTGGCGCGCGCCCGGACGATCTTGTAACCCGTTGTCGTGGCGAGCGCCTTGTTGATGCGCGATTTGAGAGGCATGGGCCGGGATGCTACGGCTCGGCAGCCTCGCGCGGAATCGGCCGGAATCAGGAGAGCGGGCGACGAGAATCGAACTCGCGTAATCAGTTTGGAAGACTGAGGCTCTACCATTGAGCTACGCCCGCGTGACGGTCGCGTACGCCGCACCGCCGGGCCACAGCCTACTGAACCGCCGCCCCCGACGCGAACCGGATACCCCCTGCGCGCCCCGGGCGAGTCGCCGTGTCAGACGACCGCATACACTTGCTCCGCCACGGGGTGTGGCGCAGCTTGGTAGCGCACTCGCTTTGGGAGCGAGGGGCCGTGGGTTCAAATCCCGCCACCCCGACTGTCACACCACATCCGAAAGCTACAAGGAGTACGCCTGTGAAGAGCACCGTCGAGACTCTGAGCCCGACCCGGGTGAAGCTCGCCATCGAGGTGCCGTTCGACGAGCTCAAGCCGAGCCTGCAGAAGGCGTACCGGGAGATCGGCGCGCAGGTTCAGATTCCCGGCTTCCGTCGCGGCAAGATCCCGACCGCGGTGATCGACCAGCGTGTCGGCCGGGGTGCCGTGCTCAACGAGGCCGTGCAGGAGGCGATCCCCCAGCAGATCCTCGCCGCGGTGCGCGAGCACGAGGTCAAGACGCTGGGCCGGCCCGAGGTGGAGATCACCGAGTTCACCGACGGCGAGCCGCTCAAGTTCACCGCTGAGGTGGATGTCCGCCCCGAGATCACCATCCCCGACCTGTCCACCATCTCGGTCACCGTGCCGGTCGTGGAGATCGGCGACAGCGAGATCGACGAGCAGATCAACGGTCTGCGTGAGCGTTTCGCGACGCTGAAGACCGTGGACCGCCCGGCCGAGGAGGGCGACTACGTCCAGCTCGACCTCAAGGCGACCGTCGACGGCGAGGAGGTGCCCGGCGGCTCGGCCACCAACATCTCCCACGAGGTGGGCAGCAAGCAGCTGCTCCCGGGCCTCGATGAGGTGCTGGTCGGCCTGGTGGCCGACGCCGACGCGACCTTCACCACGCAGCTCGTCGGCGGCGACTTCGCCGGCCGCGACGCCGACGTCGAGGTGAAGGTGCGCAGCGTCAAGGACAAGCAGCTGCCCGCGGTCGACGACGAGTTCGCCCAGCTGGCCAGCGAGTTCGACACCCTCGAGGAGCTGCGCAACGACCTGCGCGAGCGGCTCACCAAGGTGAAGAAGGTCGAGCAGATCTACGCGGCCCGCGACGAGGCGCTCAAGCAGCTCGTCGAGGCGGCCGAGATCCCGGCGCCGGAGGGCATCGTCAAGGAGGAGGTCGAGGGTCGCAAGCAGGCGATGGCCGACCAGCTCGAGCGCATCGGCGCGACGATGGAGGACTACCTGGCCTCGGAGGAGAAGACCGAGGAGCAGATCGACACCGAGCTGACCGACGCGGCCACCGAGGGCGTCCGCATCCAGCTGCTGCTCGACACCATCGCCGACGCGGAGGACGTGCAGGTCTCCGACGACGAGTTCGGTCACGAGATCGTGCACCGCGCGCAGCGGGCGCAGATGCAGCCGCAGCAGTACTACGACCAGCTCGTGCAGTCCGGCTCCGCCGCGGCCGTCTTCGGCGACGTCCGGCGCGGCAAGGCGCTCGCTCTGGTCATGGAGCAGGTCACGATGAAGGACGAGGCGGGCAACACGCTGTCGCTCGACGACCTTCGCGAGGCCGGCGCCGACGAGCACGCGGGCCACAACCACTGCGCTCGCACGCTGTCAGCGCAGGCCCCCTGCGCTGACAGCGAACACCCACCCGAGCGGGAAGCTGATGGGCATCCGACCGGTTAGGTTGGGACGTATCACGGACCACCTGCCGGCCGGTTCCTCGGCCGGCTCAGTCAGCTGTGAAGGGCTGCCATGACCGACCTGCACATTCCTGGGAGTCCCGTCCTGCGGGGCGGTGACCTCAGTGGCAACCTCGACGACTCGGTCTACAACCGCCTGCTGCGCGAGCGCATCGTCTTCCTCGGGAGCGAGGTGACCGACCAGGTCGCCAACCGCATCTGCGCTCAGCTGCTGCTGCTGTCCGCGGAGGACCCGGAGCGCGACATCAACCTGTGGATCAACTCCCCGGGCGGCTCGGTCTACTCGGGCATGGCGATCTACGACACCATGCAGTTCATCGACAACGACGTCTCCACCGTGGCCATGGGCATGGCCGCGTCGATGGGACAGTTGTTGCTCTGCGCGGGCACCGCGGGCAAGCGCTACGCGTTGCCGCACGCGCGGATCATGATGCACCAGCCGTCCGGTGGGATGGGCGGTACGGCCGCCGACATCGCCATCCAGGCCGAGCAGATGCTTTACACCAAGCGCATGTTCCAGGAGCGGGTGGCGTTCCACACCGGCCAGGACCAGGCGCAGATCGAGGCCGACTCCGACCGGGACCGCTGGTTCACGGCCGAGGAGGCCAAGGATTACGGCTTCATCGACAAGGTGATCACCGGGGCCACGCAGGTCCCGGAGGGCGCCGGAACGCTGAACTGAGGGGCTTGAACATGACTGATCTGACCTTGCCGCAGAAGTTCGCCCCGGTGCACAACCGGTACGTTCTGCCGTCGTTCGTCGAGCGCACGTCCTACGGCGTGAAGGAGTCGAACCCGTACAACAAGATGTTCGAGGACCGGATCATCTTCCTCGGCGTGCAGGTGGACGACGCGTCGGCCAACGACGTGATGGCCCAGCTGCTGACGCTGGAGAGCACCGATCCCGACCGCGACATCACGATGTACATCAACTCGCCGGGCGGCTCGTTCACCGCGATGACGGCCATCTACGACACCATGCAATACGTCCGCCCCGACATCATCACGGTGTGCCTGGGCCAGGCTGCCAGCGCCGCGGCGGTGCTGCTCGCGGCCGGCACCCCGGGCAAGCGGATGGCTCTGCCGCACTCGCGGATCATCATCCACCAGCCGGCCACCGAGGGCGGCTACGGTCAGGGGTCCGACATCGAGATCCAGGCCCGTGAGATCATGCGGATGCGTACCCAGCTCGAGGAGTTGCTCGCCAAGCACTCCAACCAGCCGGTTGAGAAGGTTCGTAAGGACATCGACCGCGACAAGATCATGACGGCGGACGAGACCAAGGAGTACGGCCTGGTCGACACCGTGCTGGTCAGCCGTAAGAAGAGCCTTCAGACCGCCGGCGTCTGACTCCGAACACATGGTGGCGGGAGCCGGCCGGGCGAGATTAGACCGGCTGGCTCCTGACACGCCCGTTTTGGGGGGTCGGAGATGTGCCCCTCAGCGGGTAACGTCGAGCGTGCAACCTCAGTAACGCGGGTCCGCAGACGATGAGCTGTGCAAGACGAAGAATCGGCGACGGGGTTGATCCTCGAGCCGGGGCGGCGGGCAACAGCCGGCCGATTAGCGCAGGGAGAACGTAGGTGGCACGGATCGGCGACGGCGGCGACCTACTGAAGTGCTCCTTCTGTGGGAAGTCCCAGAAGCAGGTCAAGAAGCTCATCGCGGGCCCTGGGGTCTATATCTGCGACGAGTGCATCGACCTCTGCAACGAGATCATCGAGGAAGAGCTGGCCGAAACCGGCGAGGTGAAGTGGGAAGAGCTTCCCAAGCCGATGGAGATCTGCCAGTTCCTCGACAACTACGTGGTCGGGCAGGAACAGGCCAAGAAGGCGCTGTCGGTCGCTGTCTACAACCACTACAAGCGGATCCAGGCCGAGTCGACCGGCGCTCCCGGTGCGGGCAGCGACGTCGAGGTGGCCAAGTCCAACATCATGCTCATCGGCCCCACGGGCTGCGGTAAGACGCACTTGGCGCAGACCCTGGCCCGGATGCTCAACGTGCCGTTCGCCATCGCGGACGCCACGGCGTTGACCGAGGCCGGCTACGTGGGCGAGGACGTCGAGAACATCCTGCTCAAGCTCATCCAGGCCGCCGACTACGACGTCAAGCGCGCCGAGCAGGGCATCATCTACATCGACGAGGTCGACAAGATCGCCCGGAAGAGCGAAAACCCGTCGATCACGCGGGACGTCTCCGGCGAGGGTGTTCAGCAGGCTCTGCTGAAAATTCTCGAGGGTACGGTCGCCAACGTCCCGCCGCAGGGCGGACGCAAGCACCCGCACCAGGAGTTCATCCAGATCGACACGACCAACGTGCTGTTCATCGTCGGCGGCGCGTTCGCCGGGCTGGACCGCATCATCGAGTCGCGGGTGGGCCAGGGCGGCGTCGGCTTCGGCGCACACCTGCGCTCGATCTCAGATCGCAACACCGACGACATTTTCAGCAAGGTCATGCCCGAGGACATGCTGAAGTTCGGCCTGATCCCCGAGTTCATCGGCCGGCTCCCGGTGATCACCACGGTGCGCAACCTCGACCGCGAGGCGCTCATCAAGATCCTCACCGAGCCCCGCAACGCGTACGTGAAGCAGTACCAGCGCCTCTTCGAGCTGGACGGCGTCGAGCTCGAGTTCGACACCGGCGCGCTCGAGGCCATCGCCGACCAGGCCATGCTCCGTGGCACCGGCGCCCGAGGCCTCCGCGCGATCATGGAAGAGGTCCTGCAGTCTGTGATGTTCGAGGTCCCGAGCAACCCGGACGCCGCCCGAGTGGTCATCAACCGCGAGGTCGTCCTGGAGAATGTGAACCCGACCATCGTCCCGCGCGAGTTCGGCGGGCGCCGTGCCCGCCGCGACCGCGAGGAGAAGTCGGCCTGACCACCCTCGCGGAGCTCTTCGCTCGCATCGAGCGACTGGAGCACCTCGACAACGACCCGTGGCTCGACCTGGCGCCCCCACCGGCGCCGAGTCGGGCCGCAGTCGTTTCCTTCCCCGGCTACGTCGTGGTGGCCGCCGACGTCGACCGCCCGTGGCTGGACGCCCACATCACCACGGGCGACTTCGCCGAGCCGATCGGCCCGCGCTTCCTGAGCGCACTCGAGGACCATCTGGACGTCGTGTCCGGCAACCTCGACTGCATGCTGCTCGCGCCCCCGCTGGCGGGCGAGCCACCCATCTCCCTGAAGCCGGCCGACGACATCGACCACCCGCGGGTGATGCGGGCTCGCCGCTACCGGACGGACGTCCGCGCGTGGACGAGCGAGCACGGCATCCTGGTGGTGGGTCGCGGCCTGGGCGGCCGCTGGGAGGCCGCATTCGAAGTCGCCGAGTACGCGCGCGGCAACGGCCACGGCCGCGCCCTGGCCACGGCGGCCCGGCACCTGATCCCGGACGGCGGCCCGGTGTGGGCGCAGTGCGCTCCAGGCAACGCGGGAAGCTTGCGGGCGCTGCTGGCCGCGGGCTACGTCCCGATGGGGTCGGAGATCATCCTGATGCCGCGCAGCTGAGGGGCCGGACCGTTGGTCGCCGGCAGCTGGTCGTGCCCGAATGCACCACTCGCGACGCATGCCCGACAACGCGAACCACGCGCGCGGTATGGCTGATATACCGGATCCGGTCGCACAGGTGGAGGACCGGCATGCTTCCCGATCGAGAGCCGGCGCGCGTGGAGCAGAGCGCGCCCAGATCGGGCCCTCGTGCGGTCGGGCCGGCCCGCGACAACCCGCTGCTGGCCGCGGGCAACGGCGCCGTGACGCGATGGGTGCAACGTCTGGCCAGCGGCTCCCCGGACGCCCGCAAGGACGTCGGCACCCGCCTCGCCGCCGCGGCCGGGCAGGGCCAGGCGCTGCCGTCCGGCGTCCGGAACGAGCTCGAGTCGGCGACCGGCGCGCCGCTGGCAGCGGTACGCGTGCACACCGATGCAGATGCGGACGGCCTGACGCGTGACTTGGGTGCCCAGGCCCTCACCACCGGGCAGGACGTCTACTTCCGGGCCGGCGCCTACCGGCTGGACAGCAATCATGGGTATCGCGTGCTGGCGCACGAGGTGGCGCACACCATCCAGCAGTCCGGCGCGCCGGCGCTGCCGTCGAACGCCGAGGTCAGCGTCAGCCATCCGGATGACAGCGGCGAGCGGGCCGCCGAACGGGCCGCGGACACATTGGTGCACGCCCGTGGCTCCGCCGCCGCGCCGGCCGTGTCCATGTCGAGCGGTCCCCGGATGGTGCAGCGATTCTCCGGATTCGAGCACGAAAGCCTCGGCGACTCGACGAACGAAGCCATCGACCTCGGCAACGGCATCACCTTGACCTGGGGTCAGGTGGTCGCGATTGCCGGTGACGAGGTGGGCGATGTCGGCACGTTGCAGGAGATGGTCAGGACCGACGCAGGCCGCCGGCAGCTGCGCGCCGCGCTGGAGCACGCCTCGTTGCGCAAGCCGATCACCTCGGCGCTGCCGGCGCCTACCAAGGACGAGACCGATGCGCAGAAGGAGATTTACGTCAAGCTCGCGATGGAGAACGTCCGCCACTTCGCGGCGGGCGGCGACGCGCTGACCACATGGCGGTCTCATCACTCGCAAGCTCTCCAGGCCGCACTCACCGCCGGCCTGACCGGGAACGACGCCGAGTTCCAGCGCGCACAGTTGCTGGAGGCCTTCGGCCAGCACTTCCTCACCGACATGTTTTCCGGCGGGCACGTGCGGACACCGCGCGCCGACATCATGGCTTTCCACGCCGGCATCGCGCCGCCGATGGCGGCGGCGTTGATCGCGAAGCTGCGCGAACGTATCGAGGGCTTCCTGGTCGCGCAGATCATGATGCAGATCGGGATGGCGGTCGGGCCGCCTTCGATGCAGGCGCCGCCGATGCCGGGCATGCCGTCCATGCGCGGGCAGCTGTCCCAGGACAAGGCGCGCGAGAAGGTCAAGGCGACCGTCGACGGAAAGGTGGCCGGAGCGCTGAAGAAGATCGGTGGCATGGCCGGCCTGGAGAAGGCTTTCGGGCTGGCGCTCGCCGGGGCGGTCAGCGGCGCGCTGCATGATCGCGACGGCCGGGAAGGCGTCACTGTCGCCAGCGAGGACCACCCGGAGCCGTGGCTCGCATTGGGCGACTCGAAGCTCGACGCGGGCGTAGGACCGCCTCCGGCCGGGAGCGCCCGATCGGCCAGTCGGGACCAAGCGGAGAAGGCGGTGCTGGCAGCGCGGGAGCAGCTGCTCGCCGCGCGGGCAGCCGGGCAGAGTGAGACGGCGATCGCCAAGGTGGCGCCCACCGATCCGCCGACGGGGCTGATCGTGCACTTCGCGTTCGGATCGGCCGGGCTGGACGGCGCGGCGTCGGAGGTAGCGGCGGCGGGCGCGTACCTGCATACGAATCCAGGAACTCGGGTCGACCTGGCCGGGCACACCGATCAGGTGGGCGCTGATGAGGCCAACATGGGGCTGGGTCAGCGGCGTGCGGATGCAGTGCGGGCCGCGCTGATCGCGGGCGGCGCGGCATCGGATCAAGTGGGAGCCACCAGTTATGGCGAGAGCAGCCCGATCACGGCTGATCCGAAGCGCTACGGCGAGAACCGGCGGGTGGAGTTCGTCTGGCAGTCGCGCCGGCCGGTGTTCACCGATCCGTCCGAGGCGCAGGTGTGCGTCGACCCGATCAGGCAGCGGGCGGAGGCGGTCATCGCCGGGTTCGGGCCGCCGTTCCCGGTGGTTGAGCGGTACATCCCCCACGAGGTGCCGTTCCTCAACGAGCCACTGCCGGATTGGCGCTGGGGGAAGCTGTCACCGGAGATCATCACCGAGGTCGACACCTGGATCATGGGGATGGTCGGCAAGGAACTGCGCGATGCGGTCGCCGCGATGCCCGAGACGGAGATGTCAGAGGGTTACACCCTCACGATTCGCGCGATGATGGAGCCGATCGTCGATGAGCTGCTGCAGGGCTCCCCGGCCCGCAATCTGGGCAAGCTGATGGGCCAGCCGCCGGGCTGACGCCGTCCGTGTCGCTGGCCCCTGGCGTTCTTTGGGGCGGGCGGCCGGATGGCTTGGTACGGCCCGTTGTCGCACCCACGCCGCGCTGTGAGGCGGGGACCGGCCGGCGAACGTACCCTCTGCTTTATGCGCGTCTCCGTCTGCCAGCTGAATGCCCGCGATGACCGCGACCACAATCTGCGCGTGGCTCGTGAGCTGCTGAGCCGCGCAGCGGACGACGGCGCCGAGTTCGCGATGTTGCCGGAGTATGTCGACTACCTCGGGCGCAGCGCCGGGATGCCGAAGCCCGAGCCGCTCGATGGGGAGTTCGCGTCGTTCTTCGCGGAGGCGGCACGGGAGTTCGGGATCTGGGTGCATGCCGGGTCCTTCCACGAGCGTGGCCCGGACGACGAGCGGACCTACAACACGTCGCTGGTCTTCAATCCGGCGGGTGAGCGGATTGCGGCCTATCGCAAGATCCACTTGTACGACGTGGAGATCCCGGGCCGTGTCTCCTACCAGGAGTCACGTTCCGTGGCGGCCGGGGAAGATGTCGTCGTGGCCGATGTCGCGGGCGTGCCCGTCGGCCTGAGCATCTGCTACGACCTGCGGTTTCCCGAGCTCTATCGTCGGCTCGCGGATGATGGCGCGCGCGTTGTCGCGGTGCCGGCGGCGTTCATGATGCACACCGGGCGTGACCACTGGGAGGTGCTGCTGCGTGCGCGCGCGATCGAGAACCAGTGCTACGTGGTCGCGGCCGGGCAGATCGGTGACCACGAGCCGGATCGGACCTGCTTCGGCCGCAGCATGGTGATCGACCCGTGGGGGACCGTGGTCGCGCAGGCGCCGGATGTCGTGGGCGTAGTCACAACGGAGATCGACCTCGAGCGCGTGGAGAAGATCCGGACCGAGGTGCCGAGCCTGGCCAATCGACGGCTCCAGCTTTGACGGTGGGCAGGCTCTCGCCGTCCTCAGATCTGCTGGACGAGGTAGCTCACCACGGCCACGCAGACGAGGGCGCAGCCGGCCAGGAGCATCGCGCCGCCCATCCGGGATGGGCCTTGCAGGAACAGGCGGCGCACGGACACCACCACCGTGACCAGCACCATCAGGCCGATGACCACCTGCCAGAGCGGTATCAGCAGCCCGAAGAGCGCGTCGACGGCCAGTGGCGGGGAAGATCCCATGGCTCCCACTCTGTCACGGCTCGCGGAACGGCGGGCGAACCGACCGGGGGACCGATTTGCCTTCCACGGGCGGCGTCGCGTACCTTCGTCCCCGGCCCGCTGAGCGGGACGAAGCAGACCTTCGGGATGCTTCGGACCCTCATGAGGCCATCGCCGAAACCACGCGTTAAGCTAGGTGACGGCACCGGGTGGGGCGGATGCAAGACGCGGGTAACCGAGTTTGCATCGGCGAGACCAACCAGGTAGAGTAACAAAGCCGCAGGAGCCGGGCGGATGGATCGCTAGACGATCCGAGGCCGGTCTGCAGGGCACTCCGACTACACAACCACTTCTGGTGGTGCGTCAGTGCGGGTGCGATCTGGGCGAGGCCGGCTTACCGGCGATCTCGACCAGAGATTGTGGAGCTTTAAGCCCCAGGAACGGATCTCCGCTGCGCGGAGTTCTGTGCTTGGTGTGTGGTTGTTCTTTGAGAACTCAACAGGGTGCTATTGATAAGCCAGTGCCATGAGTAGTTTTTTCTCTGGCAATTTCTTTTGATTGTCGGGATTTCTTTTCAAGTTTTTGTTGGAGAGTTTGATCCTGGCTCAGGACGAACGCTGGCGGCGTGCT
>NZ_JBFAZH010000067.1:0-13898 GCF_040681735.1 Actinoplanes sp. NPDC051633
GCCGTGTTCTTCCCCTCCTTCGAGAAGGGGATCGTGATCTCCCGGCACGAGATCGACTACCTGCGCCAGGTGGACGCGGGTCCGGTGCGCATCCAGATGTGGGTCTCCCAGCTGCGCGCGGCCAGCTTCACCGTCTCGTACGAGCTCTTCGACGGTGACGTGCTGGCCTGCCGGGCGAAGTCGGTCTGCGTGCCGTACAACCTGGCCGACGGCTATCCGCGCCGGCTGACCGACGCCGAGCGGGAGTTCCTCGAGCCATACGTCGAGACGGCCTGATGGACCACGGCCTGACCGGGATCGGTGACGCCGGCCCCTTCCTGGCCCGGGTCGTCCGGCTGGACCGTGCCGCCCCGGTGCGGCTTCGATCGGCCGGCGCGCGGACCGCGCTGTGGGCCCGGCTGCCGTGGGAGGTGCTGGTCACCCGCGAGGTCGACGGGCCCGGACCGGGCGACGTGACGGTGTCGGCGTCGGCGCTCCTGGCCAATCTGTCCGCTGATCGGACGGCTCTGCCGCCCGCCCGGGACGCGGACTGGCGGTGGCCGCTGCCGCCGGTCGGCGCCGCGGTCGTGGAGACCATTGCGACCGCCGAGCTCGGCCGGCTCGCCTCGGCCGCGGCCGGGACGTTGCGCGAGGTCACCGGCGGTGGGCTGGGCCGGGCGGTGGGGCAGCGGATGGTACGGGACGCGCTCCTGGATCACGTGGCGCTCGTGGTCACACCGGCCGAGGGCGAGCCGATCGAGGTCCCGCAGCGACTGGTGCAGGCGGCGTCGCGGATGGGTTTCCTGGGCCGCTCCGAAGTGGACGCTCCGGATACGCGAGTTTACGTGGCGAAACGATGGCTGGGTCTTTCTGCACCATATGGAGTGGCGTGGCTACAACGGGTTAACAAATTGACCGTTATGCCTATCTCTACTCACCCGAAAGGGTGATGCCGCATCGGCTGTCCGGTCGCGCCCTCCAGTTGGGGGGATGACCTCCGAGATCTGTACGGGTAGCGTCTGGCCCCGGGTCCCCGCTACGTCCGGCGGACGGCCTGCTGGGGAGTGAGGTGCGCACGATGCCGTGGTGGTCATGGCGTCCCGGATCGGCCGGCGGCGGCGAGCGGGAGACCGGTGGCGAGGTGGCGTTGCAGAGCAGCGTTCGCGTCGGGGTTCCGGCGCAGCGCGAGCCCGGCCAGTCCGGGCATTCCGGTGTTCCGGCCGAGCTGCCCAAGGCCGACGAGCCCGACCGCGTCGCGCAGGTGACGCTCGCTCGCATCGGCAAGGCCCTCGACCTGCTCGACATCAGATTCCTGGCCGACGGCGGCGGCAGCCTCCTCGCGATGTGGGAGCGGCACGCCGTGCTGTTCACCCTCGAGGGGCCCGACGACGAGATCCTCGTGATGCGCGCGCGCCCGCACTCGACCGTCCCGCCGGACTGGGCGGACAGGGCCTACCGCGTCGTCAACGAGTGGAACCACACGCGCCGCTTCTGCAAGGCCTATGTGGGCGACCCGACCGAGCGCGGCCAGCTGCCGATCTACGCGGAGCTGCAGGTTCCGCTCAATTCCGGCGCGCACGACGCCCTGCTGGTCGAGATGCTCGACTGCGGCGCGGCCGTCGCCACCTCCTTCGTGGACTGGCTACACGACGAGGGCGCTCTTCTTTGATGGTCGTCGCTTCGCTCCTCCGGCATTTCGCCCCGAGGAGCCGGTGACTTAGGCACGAAAAGAACTTCGGCTGTGCCTCGTCCTTTTCGCACCTAAGTCACCGGCGGGCGAAATGCGACTCTGGTCGCGGCTTACCCAAGCGATCGCCGCGGGTAAGCGGAGCCGGCCTACTCAACGATCACCAAGCATCAGGGGATCGGGAAGCGAAACCAGTCGCCGCGGAGCGAAAGCGGCGCCCACTAGCTGAGCGGGAACATTCCGATGCGGCCGTGAAACTCCTTGCCCAGCTGGTCGGTGTCGGAGCCGACGAGCAGGCCGTTCGAGGTCACCACGAAGGAGCGGACGCCCACGCCGCGGGTCCGGGTCGGGTTCCACGACAGGGCCTTGCCGGTGGTCGGGCTGATCGCGCCGATGCCCACCCGGGAGACCGCGCCGGCGCCCGGGCCCTTGGCGTCGGTGCCGTACGGGTTGTCGAGGTAGCGCTGGTGGCCGCCCACGTACACGGCGGCTCCGGTCACCGCGACGGCATAGAGCGAGTCGCCTCCCGTGCGCTGCACCCAGATCGGGTTGTGCCGCCCGGCGCCGGCCACGTCGAAGCGGGCCGCCGAGTCGCACAGCTTGGTGGGCGAGGAGGCCCGCCCGGTCGCCGCCACCACGAAGTATCGCCCGTCCGGCGAGAACTTCACCTGCCTGAGGTACGTGTCGAAGCCCTTCATGCACTCCGCCTTGTACGCGTCGGTGTACCAGTCGGTGAGCCGGGCCGCCGCCCCGGACACGTCGAACATCGCGATCTGCGTCCGGTCCGCCCCGCCCGCCTTCAGCAGCGCGCCGACGGCCACCAGGTAACGCCCGTCCGGCGAGATGTCGAAGTGCTCCACCCGCGTGCGCTCCAGCCCGGGCGCGGTCAGCTTGGCGTCGAAGCCGGTGTCGACCACGCCGGTGATCGCGTTGAGCCGTGCCAGGCCGGCGCGCGCGGTGCCGTTGATCGCCGAGAACGTGCCGGCCGCGTAGAGCCGGCCGTTGCTCACCGACAGGGCCCGCGTGTCGCCCCAGTTGATCCGGGCGGTGAAGTTGCTGATCCGCTGGCTGGTGGCCAGCGAGACGCGGGTCACGCCGCGCTGGGCGGTGCCGTTGACGGTCTTGAACGAGCCGCCCATGTAGACGGTGTTGCTGGCGCCGGCGGTGAGCGCGTACACCGCTCCGTCGATGGCCGGCGCGAACGGCCGCACCACGCCGTCCCGCAGGCCGTAGGCGAAGATGTTGCGCCGCGCGTACTTCTGCGTCTTGGCGGCATTGGTCACTTGGGTGAAGCTGCCGCCGACGACGACCGTGTCACCGACCACGGCGATCGACCACACCGTCCCGTCCATGACGTGTGGGGTGAAGTCCACCGGGTTCGCGGAGACCACCGCGGAGTGGGCTTGGTCGGCGACGGCCGGCGCAGAGCCCAAGAGACCGGCGAGGGTCAGCAGAGCGGCGGCGGCGAACAGGTTGCGGCGCATATCGGGATGAACGACGCGCAAGCACCTCAGGTCACTCGCTGTTGACCATGAAATAGGCGGCGCGCTCCAGGTACTCCCACAGGGCGTCGTGGTGCTCCGGCGGCAGCCCCATCGAGTCGACCGCGTCCTGCATGTGGGTCAGCCACGCGTCGCGGGCGGCGGGGGAGACGGTGAAGGGCGCGTGCCGCATGCGCAGCCGGGGATGCCCGCGCGACGCCGAGTACGTGTTCGGCCCGCCCCAGTACTGCATCAGGAACAGCGCCAGGCGGTCCTTGGCCGGCTCCAGGACCTCCTCCGGATACATCGGCCTCAGCAGCGGATCGGTCGCCACGCCCTCGTAGAACCTGTCGACCAGCCGCCGGAAGAACGGCTCACCTCCGACGGCGTCGAAGAAGCTGGATCGGGCCGGGGTCACCGGCAGGTCTCGTGGTGCGGTCACCCATCCATCCTGCCAGCCGCCTCGCGGAACCGATGCCGGCCAGGGGTGGGCTCGGTCACGGCCCCGGGGGGCGGGTTCTCCGCCCTTGCCGAAGGCTCAGCGGCCGGTAGCAGCACGGCCTCGCCGGGGACCGGCTCGGGCGTCCGTACCCGGGGCCACCGCCCGGCCAGCAGCAGCATCGACAGCACCCCGGCCACACTCCACACGCCGACCACCAGCGGCACCGACCAGCGTTCGGCCAGCACGCCGGTGACCAGCACCGCACCGCCCTGGAAGACCTGCAGACCCTGCTGCATAACGCCGAACGCGCGAGCGCGGTAGCCGTGCGGCAGAGTCAGGACGAAGTGCGTGTTCAGCGTCGGCATCAGCCCGCCCTGGGCGACGCCGGAGAGCATGGTGAGCAACACCACCACCGGCACCGGCGGCGCGGCCAGCGCCGGGACCAGCGCCAGGGGAGCCAGCACGGCGAACGGCCGGATCAGCCGGTGGCGGGTCTCCTGGGAGACCAGCCGGCCGACGGCCAGCCCGCCGATCACGAAGCCGACCGGGCCGGCCGCCATGATCAGGCCCTGGTCGATGCCGCGGGTGACCGAGTCGTGCCCGCTGTGCGCCGCCCACCCGGCGGCCAGCCCCTCGGGCACGATCGCGAACGCGGCCATCGCGAACACCATCAACGCGATCGACCGCAGCACCCGGCTGCCGAAGACGAGCCGGAACCCGGCCGCGGTCTCCCGCAGCAGATGGGTGCGCTGCTCCGCCGGCACCGCAGGCGGCCGGGGCAGCACATAGGCGCGGACCAGCAGGGCGGAGGTGCCGAAGAGCACGGCGACGATGGCGATGGCCAGCTGCGGGTTGGCGGCGGCGGCGAGGGTGGCGCCGGTCAGATAGCCGGCGACCTGCGCGGCCTGCACGCTGGTGGCGTTCGCGGCCATCGCGACGGCCAACCGTCCACGGTCGAGCATCAGGGGCATCAGCGCCGACCGGGCCGCCTGGATCGGCACCCCGCCGAGGGTGACCAGGAACATGACGGCCAGGACCATGGGCCACGGCACGCCGGGCACCACCAGCAATGCGACCACGGCCATCCGCGCCAGGTCGCAGAAAACCATCACCCCGCGGTACGCGTGCCGCTCGGCCAGCGCCGACAACACCGTCCCGAAGAGCAGCCAGGGCAGGTAGCTCACGGCGAACGCGGCCGCCGACAGGCTGATCGACTCGGTCTGCCGGAAGACCAGCACGACGACCGCGGCCCGGGCCAGGTAGTCACCGATCCACGACGCGACCAGGGCGAACCAGACCGCTCGATATTCCGACACCGCGAAGACGTCCTTGAACGTCACCGGTCGGTCGTCGGACACCCATACCCCCTGTCGCACCCCCCCCGCCACGCTCGGAGGAACGTGACGATGCAAGTGCATATGCCTTGTGCGGATTCTGCCCGATCGTCCGACCGGTGGCTAGGGCGTACGGACCGAATGGCGGTCATTCGGCTGAGATCCGACATCACCCTTTCGCCTTATTGGTAGCCACGGTACCGAACCATCGATCACGTCGTTGAAGAAGTCCCGTCGCCGGTCGGGTACGGCGCGGCGGGCCGGGGAAGCAGCCGGGAAGCGGCGATCCGCTCCGAGATCCCGGAACTCTCCAGCGCCTCGGTCAGCGCGCGGCGCAGCTCCCGCTGCACCGGGATCTGACCGTCGGCCGTGGTTTTCGCGATGGTCCGGATGGTCGCGCCGTCCACGGTCATGGTCTCGACGCCGATCACGTCCGGCGGCTCGAGGAACTCGGTGGCGTGCGCCGTGTCGTCGGCCACCGCCTTGGCCGCGGTCCGCATGACGGCCATCGCCTGCTCGGAGTTGACGAAGCCGATCGGGATGTCGATCACGACCATCGCCCAGCCCTGGCTCTTGTTGCCGACCCGGATGATCTCGCCGTTGCGGACATACCAGAGCACGCCGCGCGCGTCGCGCACCGTGGTGATCCGCAGGCCGACCGTCTCGACCACGCCGCTGGCGTCGCCGAGGTCGACCGAGTCGCCCACGCCGTACTGGTCCTCCAACAGCATGAACAGGCCCGCGATCAGATCCTTGACCAGGCTCTGCGCGCCGAAGCCCAGGGCCACGCCGACGATGCCCGCGCTGGCCAGCAGCGGGCCCAGGTTGAACCCGAACTCGCCGAGCACGAGCAGCGCGGCGAGGGTGAACACCACCGCCGTGACGAAGCTGCGCAGCACAGACCCGATCGCCTCGGCCCGCTGCCGGCGGCGTTCCGGGATGAACTGCCCCTCCTCGGCGGTCGCCGCGGCACGTTCCTTCAACGGCTTCAGCAGGGCCGGCATCGAGGCGCGCGAGGTCGTCGACGTGAGCCGCCGGATGGCCCGGTGCAGCGCCCAGCGGATGAGCATCGCGATCAGGACGATCACGATGATCCGCAGCGGCTTCACGATGACCCAGTAGCTGCTGTTCGCCAGCCACTGATTGCCGGTCAGGTCGAAGACGCGGCTGCACAACGGATCGCCGGGGCAGAGTTGCGTCACGTCGGGCGACTTGAAGATGTCACCGGATGGGCTCGGGGTCGGAGTAGGGGCAAGAGGTAACACGGGAGACCACCGTACCGGTCCGGTGGCCGAGAGCCCGTCTCCGAGGACCTCAGACGTTTACCGGCCGGCCACAGATTGTGCTCGCAATTCCGTCATTCATCAGGGACTATTGGCGCACGGACAACGGTGATCGCCGGTGTCCCAATCTAGACGTCCAGCACACGGGAGCGGTGAAAGCAACACACCGGAAAGGTGAGCACGATGCCTGACATACGACCCACAGTGGGCTCCTCCGCGTTGGTGTTGAACGCTACCTACGAGCCGCTGTGCGTCGTATCGGTGCGTCGAGCGACCATTCTCGTGCTGACCGCCAAGGCCGAGTGCGTCTCCGACGGCGACGGCATTCTGCACAGTGCACACCACGCGCTCCCGGTGCCCTCGGTGGTTCGTCTGACCAGGTACGTGCGGGTTCCCTACCGCACCCACGTCGGCCTGTCGCGGCGCGCGATCTTCGCCCGTGACGGCGGGCGGTGCGCCTACTGCCGCGGCTCGGCGGAGACCATCGACCACGTGTTCCCGCGGTCCCGCGGCGGCCTGCACGCGTGGGAGAACGTCGTGGCCGCCTGCGCCAAGTGCAACCACAGCAAGGGCGACAAGACGCCGGCCGAGCTGGGCTGGCGGTTGCACAAGCCGCCGGCCGCACCGCGCGGCGTGGCCTGGCGGGTGCTCGGTCACCGCACGCCGGACCCGAGGTGGGCCGACTGGCTGGGCCTGCCCGCGGCCCCCGTCGTCGCCGAGGCCGAGGCGGCCTAACGCTCCCGCGAGCCGGTGAGGCTCGCGAAGACCACGATGTTGTCGCTGTAGCCCTGGTCACCGCCCAGCCACGTGCCGCCGCAGGTGACCAGGCGCAGCGACGGCCGGCTGTAGTCGCCGTACACGCGCTTGATCGGCAGTTTCGCCTTCCCGAAGTTCTCCACCGAGTTGACCGTGAAGATCGCGACCTCACGGTCGTCGCGGAAGACCTCGACGGTCTGTCCCGGCTTGAGCTGGGCCAGGTGATGGAAGACCGAGGGACCGGTACGCGTGTCCGCATGCCCGACGATCAGCGCCGGCCCGAACTGCCCCGGCGTCGGCCCGCCGGAGAACCAGCCGGCCTCGTTGTGCCGCTGCAGCGGCGGCACATCCACCGACCCGTCCTTCGCCAGTCCCACCTCGAGGATCCGCGCCTCCACCTTGATCGCCGGGATCGCCAGCCGCACCGGGCGGCTCGGGTCGAGCACCGGGAACTCCCGCGGGGGCGGCTTGTCCGGGCCGCGGAACCATCGCGTCACGTCGAAACCGGTGGCGTTGCCCAGCCCCATGCCGACACAGAACAGGCCGACGAAGACCAGCGCCGCCGCGATCCACCCGATCGGCAGCGGTCGCCGGCCACGCACCGGCCGGGGCGCCGGCAGCGGGCGGCGGCGCCGCGGACCGCGGCCCGGCGCGTGCGGTGGCGCGGGCAGCCGCCGCGGCGGGGCGACCACCTCGGCCGGGCGCTTGCTCGCGACCGAGGCGGGCACCCGCTGTCCCGGAATCGCCGGCTTCGGGACGACCGGGCGGCTCACCGGACCGCCCTCAGCCGAGGCGGCGACGCCGCAGGGACACGAACGCCAGCGCCAGTCCGGCCGCGATCGCGGCCACCCCGCCGCCGATCAGCATCGGCGCGGAGCGACCGGGAGCGGTCCCCCCGCCACCGGTGGCCGGGCCCTGCGCCGGCTCGACCCGGGCCACGACGTGCAGGGTGCTGGTCGCCTTCTGCTTGTCCGGGCAGGTGAGCGTGACCGGGTAGTCGCCCGGCCGGGCGGTGGCCGGGACCCGGGTGGTCGCGGTGAGGAAGCCGAAGTTCGGCTGGACCTGGACGACGCCGAACGGGCTCGACGAGACCGTCGCCGCCTGCAGGTTGTCGGTGCAACTCGCGCGGACGCTGACCTCGTCACCGGTCCGGACGGTGCTCGGGTTGGTCTCGACGAAGATCGCCGCCGCACGCGCGGGCAACGGGGCGGCGAACAGGACGATCAAGCCGACGGCGAGCGCCGATAGGACGGCGGTGACGGGTCTGCGCATGAGCTCCCCCTGAGGCACGATCGTTCCGCAACGGCGCGTGAGGGTGATTTTCGCACCTCGCGGCCCATTCCGCGTAGATCCCGACGGCGTGAGTAACCGGTATGAGACCCGACGCCATGGCAGAAGCCGCACTCCGCTACCGTGATTGACGTCGGATCATCGCCGCACGAGGCGGCTGGAGGCGTTCAGGTTGTCCGTACTCAACACTGTTCTGGTCTTCGTGGCCATTCCGCTGGCGATCGTGCTGGTGGTGGCCGCGCTCGCCCGCACCGGCGGCGACTCCGGCCGCCAGTCGCGCCGATACCGTCCCGGCCGGCCATACGAATTCGCGCCGATGTGGTTCCTCGCCGCGCCCGAGCGGGTCGGCCCCGCGATCGGCGGCCGCGCATCCGAGCAGACCGCCCAGCCCGCGGCCATCGAGTCCGGCATCATCGAGGACTCGGCCGGCAACCCGAGGCGTCCCGGCCCGACAGGAGGCGCAAGTGACCGCTGGTGACCAGCAGGCGTCGACCGCGGTGGAGCGGTCGTCGACCGGCGTGGACGGCCCCGAGGGCTCCTCGCAGGCACCGCACCCCTCGAGCTCGGTGGAGGCGCCGGGTGGGCCGACCCTGACCGAGGACCCCCACAAGTCCGAGCCGGCGGCCGCGCTCGACGGCCCCTTCACCACCCGGCAGCTGCTCCGCCTCGACGAGGCGCTGCGCGTCGCCGACCAGCTGACCGGCCTGACCTTCTCGGTCTACGTCGGTGACCTTCAGGAGCCGGTCCGCGAGTCGGCCGAGGCGCTGCACAAGCAGATCGACGACCACCCGCGGGCGGTGCTCGTCGCGGTGTCGCCCAACCAGCGGGTGCTGGAGATCGTGACCGGCTCCGAGGCGCGCAAGCGGATCTCCGACCGGGACGCGAAGCTGGCGGCGCTGTCCATGGCGGCGTCCTTCGCGGGCGGCGACCTGGCCGGCGGCGTGCTGTCCGGCCTGGACCAGCTGGCGACGCACGCCGGCCGGCATTAGCTCCAGGTGCCGGGGGCCAGGCGGACCGGGTATGGGGTGTTGAGCTCTACCAGGTCTGGGCTGGTGATCGTGCGGTGCCGTTCGTAAGCGCCTTCTCTTAGGGCGTGCGTCAGCACTGTTGGGCCCTTCTCGATGCGCCAGTAGTGCGGGATGCCCGCCTCGGCGTAGAGGGCCGGTTTCAGCAGGCGGCCGTAGCGGCGACTGTGCGGAGTTTCCACCTCGACCACCAGCGCCACGTCCGCCGGGTCCGACCAGACCGCGCCCGATGAGTGCGGCCGCAGCACCGTCACGTCCGGGATCAGATAGCCGGCCCCGGTCGCGATGCCCAGCCGGCAGCACACCCACCAGCCCTCGGGCGCCGCACCCCGCAGCGTGGTCACCACCGCCCTGACCACCCGCTCCAGCGACTCGCCCGCCGGCGGCGTCACGTGCAGGCCACCGTCCACGATCTCGTAGCGGTGCCCGTCCTGCGGGAACAGGTGCAGGTCGGGCTCCGTCCACGCGCCGCCCGGCGCGCTCCACCGCGCCAACGCACCCGGACCGGTCGTCACCCCGCCACGATACTCACTGAACGTGGCGGGGTGGTGACGATCATTGCGCGTCGCGCTCCCGGGCCTTGATCGCCCGCAGCACGGCGTCGCGGCCCTCGGCCACCAGGCGGCGCAGCGACGGGTTGTGCCCGTCGACGGCCAGCCAGGCGTCCGTCCGGTCGACCGTCTCCTGCCGCACCTGATACGCCGGGTACGCCATCATCACGAACTCCTGCGCCGGCTCGCTGTCCGACCGCTTCCATACGTCGTCCACGATCTCGAAGAACTCATCCGCGTACGGCGCGGTCAGCGCGACCTGCGTCGAGTGCTGGAAGCCCTGCAGCAGCGAACGGTGCAGCCAGTTGGGCAGCTCCTCCGCGCCGGTGAGCCGCGCCCAGACGTCGGCCTTGTTCGCCGAGGTCGGCAGCAGCGCCCGGGCGTACGCCGCCTCGCGCTCACCGCTGGCCGTCCGGTCGCCGTCCAGCTCCCGGCCGATCTCCTCGTCGGTCGCCTCACCCATCGCGGCCAGCGCCTCGAGCAGCGACCAGCGCAGCTCGGTGTCCACGGTCAATCCGGCCGGCACGCCCTCGCCGGCCAGCCAGCCGCGCAGCGTACCCAGATCCTGCGCGCCCCGGGCCGAGCCGATGAACGCCCGCGCCCAGGCCAGCTGGAATCCGCTGCCCGGCTCGGCGGCCGCCAGCGCCGCCTTCGCCGTGTCGGCGAGCTGCGTCCAGCCGGTCGGCGCCCAGTCCGGGTCGGCGTACATGGTCAGCGCGGTCTGCGCCTGGCGCAGCGTGGCCGTGGTCAGGTTGATGTCGCGCTCGGCGGGCAGCCCGCTGCACACCAGCGCCACGTAGTCGCGGGTGGCCAGCTCGGCGTCGCGGACCATGTCCCACGCCGCCGCCCAGCACAGGGCGCGGGACAGCGACGAGTCGAAGCCCGCGATGTGAGTCACCACGGTCGACATCGAGCGCTCGTCGAGGCGCAGTTTCGCGTACGTGAGGTCGGCGTCGTTGAGCAGCAGCACGTCGGCCGCGCGCACCCCGGCCAGCACCGGCACCTCGGTGCGCTCCCCGCTAACGTCCAGCTCGAGCACGTCACGCCGGACCAGCCGGTCGCCGTCGACGTCATAGAGGCCCACCCCGATCCGGTGGGTACGCAGCGTCGGGTACTCCGCCGGCGCCTCCTGCTGCACCACGACACTCGAATACGTGCCGTCCGCGCCGATCTCGATCACCGGCCGCAGCGTGTTGACCTGCGCCGTCTCGAGCCACTGGGCGGCGAACTTGCGCAGCTCCCGCCCGGACGCCGTCTCCAGCTCGCTCAGCAGGTCGTCGAAGGTCGCGTTGCCCCACATGTGCTTGCCGAAATACGCCCGCAGCCCGGCCAGGAACGCGTCCAGCCCCACATAGGCCACCAGCTGCTTGATGACGCTGGCGCCCTTGGCGTACGTGATGCCGTCGAAGTTGACCTCCACGGCCTCGAGGTCGGGCATCTCGCAATACACCGGGTGCGTCGAGGACAGCTGATCCTGCCGGTAGCCCCAGTTCTTGCGGATCGACAGGAACGTCGTCCAGGCGTCGGTGAAGCGGGTGGCGCTCGTGTTGCACCAGTGGCTGGCCCACTCGGCGAACGACTCGTTCAGCCACAGGTCGTTCCACCAGCGCATGGTCACCAGGTCGCCGAACCACATGTGGGCGAGCTCGTGCAGGATCGTGTTCGCCCGCTGCTCGTACTCGTAGTCGGTGACCTGCGAGCGGAAGATGTAGTGCGCCTCGGCGTGCACCACGCAGCCGAAGTTCTCCATCGCGCCGGCGTTGAAGTCGGGCACCCACAGCTGGTCGTACTTGGGCAGCGGGTAGCGCACGCCGAACTGCTCGTGGAAGAAGTCGAAGCCCTGCTTGGTGATCAGGAACAGCTCGTCGGCGTCCATGTACTGCGCCATCGACGCCCGGCAGTACGCGCCCAGCTCGATCCCGTCGTGCGAGTCCTTGACCTCGTGGTACGGCCCGGCGCACAGCGCGGTGATGTACGAGCTCATCCGCACCGACTGCGCGAAGTGCACGGTCTTGGCGCCGGCCCCGGCCGGCTCCTGCGACGCGACCGTCGCGTTGCTGACCACCTTCCAGTGGCCCGGCACCGTCGCGTGCCACGTGAAAACGCTCTTCAGGTCGGGCTGGTCGAAGCAGGCGAAGACGCGCTGGGCGTCGGCCGTCTCGAACTGGCTGTAGAGGTAGATCTCCTTGTCGACCGGGTCCATGCTGCGCTGCAGCCCCTGGCCGCTCGCCGAGTATGCGAAGTCGGCGTCGACGACCAGCGTGTTCCGCTCGGCCAGCCCGGTCAGCGTCAGCCCCGCCTCGGCCGACCACTCCGCGGTGTCCACCGGCGTCCCGTTCAGCGTCGCCGACCGGATGCTCGACGCGGCGACCTCGATGAACGTCTGCGCACCGGGCTCCGTACAGGTGAAACTGACCTCGGTGACGGAACGGAACGTGGCCTCGCCCGGGTTGCCCGAGCCGTCGGTCAGGTCCAGGGTGATGTCGTACCCGTCGACCGAGAGCAGGCGGGCCCGCTCGGCAGCCTCGACCTGGGTCAGGTTACGAACTCCGGCCACGATCACTCCATTCCGCTGGCGGCCGAGGACCCCGCGGCCCCCGTCGACGAGTTTCCACGCCAGCCTATGTCCTCGCGGCGTGGCACACGTCACCCGGAGCGGGCCGACCTGACGAGAGAGGATCGGGTTCATGACTGATCGCCGCAACGTCGACATGTGGTTCGACCCCATCTGCCCGTGGGCGTGGATGACCTCGCGCTGGCTGCTCGAAGTGGAGAAGGTGCGGCCACTCGACGTGAGCTTCAACGTGATGAGTCTCTCGGTGCTGAACGAGGGGCGGGACGAGCTTCCCGAGCAGTACCGGGACCTGATGGAGAAGGGCTGGGGCCCGGTGCGGGTGTGCATCGCGGCGGCGGAGGCGGGCGGCCCGCAGGTGCTGCGCGACCTCTACACCGCCCTGGGCAATCGCATCCACCTGGAGAAGTACGAGCTGGGCGAGAAGCTCTACACCGAGGCGCTGACCGAGGTGGGCCTCGACCCGGCGCTGGCCGACGCGGCCGGGAGCAACGCCTGGGACGACGCGCTGCGGACCAGCCACAATGCCGGGATGAAGCCGGTCGGCACCGACGTGGGCACCCCGGTGATCCACGCGCCCGGCCCCGAGGAGGGCACGACCGTCGCCTTCTTCGGCCCGGTGGTGACCCCGTCGCCCAAGGGCGAGGCGGCCGGCCGGTTGTGGGACGGCGTCGTGCTGGTCGCCGGCACCCCCGGTTTCTACGAGCTCAAGCGCACGCGCGACCTCGGCCCCATCTTCGAGTAATCAAGCGTCGCCCTTGCTCGTTGAGCCGGGCGTGGGTGCAGGAGATGCCGTGGCGACCTCGTTCCTGTCCGTGCAGCGAGGCGCCTGGGAGGACCCGGCGGTGGCCGCCATGGTGGCGCCGCCGGTGACCGTCGTCAGCATTCCCATCGAGAGGCCGATGGGCTCCTGGCGGCGCGCACAGTTGCAGAGGTCACGGGGAAACATGCCGGTGGGCCGGCACAGGCGGCCACCCCGGTAACGTGGCTCGCCATGACGGTCGCGCACCCGATCACCAAAGCCTGGATCAGCGCCGCACGCACCGGCGCGCAGAACTACGACGAGTTCGCCGACGACGCCGAGATCACCGAGATCATCGCGGCGAACCCGGACTCCGCACTCGCCGTGGAGATGCCGCACCTGGCGCCCGGCTCGCTCGGCAAGACGTTCACCGAGTCACTGCCCGACGCCGCCGCCCGGCTCGCCGAGCAGACCGCCCGCGGCGCGTACCGGCCGGCCGAGCGGGTCGCCGTGCTCTACCGGATCAGCTCGCCCGCGGAGCCGCCGGCCGTCGGGCTCTGGGCGATGGTCGACACCGACCAGATCTCCGCCAGCGCCGACGAGCCGGGCCTGGTGATCCGCAACGAGGACGTCTTCATCGCTAAGGTGCGCGAGCGGGTCGCCCTGGCCGAGACGCTGGGCACGCTGCTGTCGCCGGTGCTGCTGATGCAGACCGGGCGTGGCGAGGAGCTGCACGCCGCGCTGGTCGCCGCCGCT
>NZ_JBFAZH010000068.1:0-13778 GCF_040681735.1 Actinoplanes sp. NPDC051633
GACGCCGTCGGGCAGGGTGATGGTGCCCGGGGTGGCCACCTCGTCCCGCCACGTCGCCGCGGCCCAGGCGCGGTGATATGGCGAGAAGACCCGGTAGTGGTCGGCGCCGCCGCCCGGGCGTACATCCCCGGGCCGGACCACGGTGACGCTCGGGAAAAGGCGCAACGACAGCCGGTGCTTCTCGCACTCCTCCTCGAAGCGCTTCGTGCGCCGGCTCGCGTAACTGCTGACGTCGGCGGCCATCGCGATGCCCTCGGCCTGCGCCTCCCGGGCCACCTTGATCGTCTCGGCGACCGGGTCACCGCGCCGGATCACCAGGTCGCCGCCCCTGCCGCGCAGGGTCTCGCGCAGGTCGGCGAGGGCCTGATGCAGGAAGCGGGTTCGGTTCGGCGAGAGGTCCTGCAGCTTCGGGTCGAGCACGTAGAGCGGCACGACCCGCTCGGCGTTGGCGCACGCGGCGGCCAGCGCCGGGTTGTCCCGGACGCGCAGGTCGCGCGTGAAAAGCACGACGGCGGTCCTCATGCGGCGACCATCTCGACCGGGGTGCCGGGCCGGGTGAGCAGGGAACGGATCGCGACCGAGGCGCGGCGGGAGTTGGGCACGGTCGCCCGGCGGGTGAAGACGTCGTAGTCGGCGGCCACGACCTCGTCGAGGATTCCGCCGTAGAGCCGGAACGCGGTGCGCATGCACGCCTGCGAGGCCGGGTGCAGCAGCGGGATCCCGGGAGCGGCCTGCTCGTAGTGCTGCTTGGCGACGCTCACCTCATACCTGATGAGGTCTTTGATCTTGGGGGTGGCGACCCGCCGGTCGAGTGCCCCGCGGGTCACGCCGAACCGCGCCAGATGCTCGTCGGGCAGGTAAGTACGGCCGCGGTCGAGGTCCTCCCCCACGTCCCGGATGAAGTTCGTCAGCTGGAAGGCCAGGCCGAGCTGACGGGCCGGCTCACGGGCCGCGGCGCGATCGTCCGACCCGAGGATCGGCAGCATCATCGTGCCGATCACGGCCGCCGAGCCCTCCATGTAGTCGAGCAGGTCGTCGTAGGTGGGGTAGGAGGTGACCGTCAGATCCATCGCCATGCTGCGCAGGAACTTGTCGAAGTCCTCCAGGTCGAGGTCGAAGACCGCGATGGTGTGCAGGACGGCCGGGAGCAGCGGGTCGTCGATCGGCTCGCCGCGCAGCCCGGCGATGAAGCGGTCGGACCACTCGGTCAGCCGGGCCGCTCGCTCGGCCGGGGGCAGCGCCTCGGTCCGGTCGACGATCTCGTCGGCGTACCGCGTGAAGCCGTACAGGGCGTGCACGTGCCGCCGCTTCCAGGCCGGCAGCAGGCGGGTGGCCAGGTAATACGTGCGGCCGTGCCGCCGATGCAGCGCACGGCAGCGGTCGTACGCGGCTCCGAGATCGGTCTCCACGTCTCCACCTCATCACAAATCGACGCACGAATCGACGCAACCGGCAGACTACGGTACCGTTCCTCTCGTGGCCAATCACACCCTCGAGGGACGCACGCTTCCGCGCCAGAAGCGCGGGGATACCGATTTGGTCGGGCAGATCGAGGGCACCCTGATCGACTTCCTGGCTACCCAGATCAACGCGCTCGATACCATCGACCCCGCTCTCAGCCGCTTCGCCCAGACCGCCTGCGACCTGGTCCTCGGCGGTGGCAAACGGCTGCGGCCCACGTTCGCATACTGGGGCTGGCGCGGCGTCGTCGGTCCGGACGAGCCGATCCAGCCGGTGCTGCCGGCGATCGCCGCCCTCGAGCTGATGCACACCTTCGCGCTGGTGCACGACGACGTGATGGACGAGTCGGCCACCCGGCGCGGCGCACCGACCGCCCACCGGATCTTCGCCACCCAGCACGGGCAGGAGGGCGGGCTGGGCGACTCGTCCCGCTTCGGGTCCTCGTCCGCGATACTGCTCGGCGATCTCTGCCTGATCTGGGCCGACCAGCTGCTCGCCCGCACCCCGCTGTCCACCGCGACCCTGTTCGCGGTGCGTGCGTGTTACGACCGGATGCGGATCGAAGCGGTCGCAGGGCAATATCTCGACGTGCTGGGTGAGGCGCGGCCCTCGGAGTGGTCACTCGAGCGGGCGCTGCTCGTGGCCCGGCACAAGACGGCGAGCTACACCGTGCAGCGCCCTTTGCAGTTCGGCATGACGCTGGCCGGGCCGTCCCAGTCCTCCGCCGTCGACGAGGCATACGGCACCTACGGCGCCTGCGTCGGCGAGGCGTTCCAGCTGCGCGACGATCTGCTCGGCGTGTTCGGCGACCCGGCGGTCACCGGGAAGCCGGCCGATGACGATCTGCGCACCGGCAAACCGACCGCGCTGCTCATGCTCGCCCGGCAGCTCGCCACCCCCACCCAGCTGACCCGCCTCGCCGACAAGCCGACCGCCGACCTGATCGCTGAGACCGGCGCGCCGGACGAAATCGAGTCCTTGATCAAAGAACGCGTGGAGGATGGTGTCGCCGCGCTCGACGAGGCGCCGATCCACCCTGACGCCCGGGCGGCGCTCACCCAGCTCGCCGACGCCGCGACACATCGTCCCGCCTGACCCCCTTGGAGTGCTTGTGCGAACCGTGACCGGACCGACCGAGAGGGTTGTCGTCGTGGGCGCCGGCCTGGGCGGGCTCGCCTGCGCCCTGCACCTCGCCGGGGCGGGACGGCAGGTCACGGTGGTGGAGCGCGAGCCGGTGCCCGGTGGGCGCGCGGGCCGGCTCACCGCCGAGGGGTACGAGTTCGACACCGGCCCGACCGTGCTGACCATGCCCGAGCTGATCGCCGAGCCGCTCGCGGCCGTGGGCGAGGAGCTGTCGGACTGGCTCGAGCTGACGCCACTGGACCCCGCATACCGCGCGTACTACCCCGACGGGTCCACTCTGGACGTCAAGACGGACACGGTCCGCATGGCGGCGGAGATCTCCCGCGTGTGCGGGCCCCGCGAGGCGGACGGTTATCTGCGTTTCGTCGACTACGCCCGAAAGCTGTGGGAGCTCGAACGCAACCACTTCATCGACAAGAACCTCGACACGCCCCTCGACCTGATGAACCTGAACCTGCTCAAGCTGCTCGGGATGGGCGGGTTCGGCCGGTTGCAAACCAAGATCGACAGCTTCTTCCGGAATCCTCGTACCCGGCGGATCTTCGCCTTCCAGGCGATGTACGCCGGCCTCGCGCCGCACGACGCGCTCGCCATCTACGCGGTCATCGCATATCTCGACTCGGTGGCGGGCGTCTACTACCCCAAGGGCGGCATGCACGCCGTGCCCAAGGCTCTCGCCGCGGCTGCCGAAAAGCATGGAGTGCGATTCGAGTACGGGACCACGGTCGAGTCGGTGCAGGTGTTGAACGGGCGGGCCACCGGGGTGATCACCACGGATGGACGACGCATTCCGGCGGACGTCGTCGTGCTCAATCCCGACCTGCCCGTGGCGTACCGGGATCTGCTGCCGGCGCGGCGGCAACGGCGGCTACGCTACTCACCGTCCTGTGTGGTCCTTCATCTCGGATCGAGCGCGTCGTATTCGAAGATCGCGCACCACAACATCCATTTCGGCGGCGCCTGGAAGGGGACGTTCGACGAGGTGATCCGACGCGGCGAGCTGATGAGCGACCCGTCGCTGCTGGTCACCAACCCGACGCGTACCGATCCGGCGGCGGCCCCGGCCGGCAAGCAGACCTATTACGTGCTGGCGCCGACACCCAATCTGGTGACGGCGCCGCTGGACTGGGCGTCGCTCGGGCACGATTACGCCGACCAGTTGATGGCGGAGCTGGAACGACGCGGATACGTCGGTTTCCGCTCGGGCGTCGAGGTCGAGCGCATCGTGACGCCGGCGGATTGGGAGGCGCAGGGCATGGCGGCCGGCACACCATTCGCCGCCGCGCACACCTTCACGCAGACCGGGCCGTTCCGCCCGGGCAACCTTCTCGGGGAGAACGTGGTGTTCACCGGTTCGGGCACCCAACCGGGTGTCGGCGTGCCGATGGTGCTGATTTCCGGAAAGCTCGCGGCATCCCGGATCACCGGGGCGGCCCGATGAGCACTCGCGAGACACATCTCGTCGAATTGGTCGACGCCACCGGGACGGCCATCGGGTCGGCGACCGTGGATCAGGTCCACCGGGCGCCCGGGCAGATGCATCGGGCCTTCTCCGTCTTCCTGCGCGACGGCGACGGGCGGGTGCTGCTGCAGCAGCGCGCCGAGGCGAAGACGCGGTTCCCGCTGCGCTGGGGCAACACGGCCTGCGGGCATCCGGCGCCGGGCGAGGACCTGGTGGTGGCGGCGCAGCGACGGCTGACCGAGGAGGTCGGGGTCAGCGGGGTCGCACTCGAGATCCTGGGCGTGTATCCGTACTACGCCGAGGACCCGGCGAGCGGCCGGGTGGAGTACGAATATGATCATGTGCTGGTGGGAGACGTGCCGGCCGATGTCGACTCCGAGCCCGACCCGGCCGAGGTGGCCGACCTGCAATGGGTGCCGATGGACGTGCTGACCGAGGCGGTGGCGGCCGACACACGTACCTATGTCCCTTGGCTGACCGGCGTGCTCGCGGTGCTCGCCTCCGCAAGTCCCGAACGCGCGAGGGTCGTTGAGCGGGGCGGTGATGGGTGAGGCACTGACGGCTGGGGCGGTCGCCCGTCGATTAGGCGTGGCCGTCACCACCCTGCGGACTTGGCACCAGCGATACGGGCTGGGTCCGAGCCGCCACGTGCCCGGACAACATCGGCGCTACACCGCCGAGGACCTCGATCGCCTGGAAGTGATGCGGCGACTGACCGCGCAGGGTGTCGCCCCCGCCGAGGCGGCCGCCTGGGCCAAGCGTGTGCCCGTACCCCTGGATTCCGCACCGGCCGCCGACCCGGGCTGGGCCGCGGCCGCAGCCGAGATCGAGCCCGACGGCGCCGCATCCGACGGCGCCTCTCCGGACGGCGCCGCAGGCGACGGCGCCGCGCCCGGCGGCAACACGCGCGACGGCGGTGGCCACGCCATCCCGGTCGGGCGGGCCGGCCCCACGGCCCGCGGACTGGCTCGCGCCGCCATGCGCCTGGACGGTCCGGCCCAGCGAGACCTGCTGGAGATGGTCGTGCAGCGGCGCGGGGTGGTGCGCGCGTGGGATGAGGTGATCATGCCCGTGCTGATCGGGATCGGCGAACGGTACGCGGCCACGCTGCGCTACATCGAGGTCGAGCACCTGCTGTCCCGCTCCGTCACCGAGGTGCTGAGCGGCGTCTCGCGCCCACCGGCCGGCACCTCGCCCCGGATCCTGCTCGCCGCCGCCGACGAGGAGCAGCACACGCTGCCGCTGGAGGCGCTGGCCGCGGCCCTGGCGGAGAACGGCGTGCCGACCCGGCTGCTGGGCGCCCGTGTCCCACCGGCCTCGCTCAGCGACGCGATCGAACGCACCGGCCCGGCCGCGGTGCTGCTCTGGTCGCAGACCCCGCACACCGGCAACGCCGCGCAGCTCGAGCGCTTGCTGCACGGCCCGCACCGGCCGCTCCTGGTCGCCGCGGCCGGTCCCGGCTGGGTGAAGGACACCCTGCCGGCCGAGGTTTCGCTGTTCGGCGACCTGCAGGAGGCGATCGCCGCACTGACCGCCGCGGCGACCCAGTAAGTGGTCTTTCGGCAGGTCAGCGAGTCGGCGGATACCGGTTTGGTGGCGGGCTGGGGCATCACGTATGCTTTCGGAGCCTCAAGCGGGGCTCGGTTGGGGCATGCGACCGGCAACATTGCGGGTATGCAATGATGGCGGAGTTGCCCTCATCGTCTAGTGGCCCAGGACGCCGCCCTTTCAAGGCGGTAGCACGGGTTCGAATCCCGTTGGGGGTACGGTAGTTACGGCGTTTCAGCAAGGTCCTGTGGAGCAGTTGGAGTGCTCGCCGCCCTGTCAAGGCGGAGGTCGCGGGTTCAAGTCCCGTCAGGACCGCAACGACCATCACGGCCAGGTAGCTCAGTTGGTACGAGCGTCCGACTGAAAATCGGAAGGTCGGCGGTTCGACCCCGCCCCTGGCCACCAGCACAACACAGCGCCGACCAGCGGGAACGCCGGTCGGCGTTTTTGCGTTCCACCGCGCAGGTTGCAACCGGTACCCAGGTACAGGCTTATCGTCGAACGATGACGACAGATGCGCCGATGAACGCGACCAAGGCGGGGCTCCGCACCGGCGAGGTCGCCGAGATGGCGGGCGTCAACATCCAGACGCTGCGCTACTACGAGCGCCGCGGCCTGCTCAGCGAACCGGCCCGCTCCCTCGGCGGACACCGGCTCTACCCGCCGGACACCGTGGCGCTGCTCGGTGTCATCAAGGCCGCGCAACGTCTCGGGTTCACCCTCGGCGAGGTGGCCGAGCTGATCGACGCCGGTCGCGGCGGCCACCCGGCTCCCGACCTCCGGCAACGGGCGGTGGACAAGCTCGCCGAGATCGAGGCGAAGATCGTCGACCTCCAGGTGATCCGCGGCGCCCTGAAACGGGTCGTCGACGCGCGCTGCGACAGCCTGACCAACTGCACCTGCGCCGAGTGCCCGATCCCCTTCCTGACCATCGGCGATCGCCCGGAGTGAAGGTGCATGACTTTCCCTATGTCTGGGTCTGGCGGCTGCGCACTTGGGATCTGCCCGGCGTGCGGTGGAGGACGCCCTGGTTCGGCGACGGGGCCGACCGCTCCGGGCTCGCCTGCCGCGTTCTCGTCCGCGGTGGCCGCAACACCGCGCTGATCGAGTTCGAGGACGGCTATCGGGTGATCACCAGCCGGGGAGGGCTCCGCCGGAGCGCGGGTGGCCCGCCGAGCGGGTAGCTTGCGGTCATGGCGTCCTACACCGTCAACACCGCGGGGGTCGAGCACGCCCGCAAACTGATCGAGAGCCGCCAGTACGTTCTGGACAGCGACTGGGGCGACTCGCAGCCCAGCGCCGCCGACGAGAACAAGTACCTCGAATCTCATTCGTGGGAGCAGTACGCGCAGTGGTTCCTTGGGCTGACCGAGGGCCCCGGCGACGAGACCAAAGCGCGCTACGCGTTCGTCTGCGGCGATCTGCGCCGGCTGCACCGCAGCGGCCTGATCGCCTGTGTCTACCGCGCCGCGGAGTGGCGGCACAAGGACGTCGAGCGCGCCGCGTACGACCTGCTTCAGCTCCTCGACGACAAGGCCGGCATCGGCAAGTCGTAGTCGGAGGCGCCCACGCCGCGCCGCCGGATGTCCAGCCGCTTCAACGCCGCGACCAGCACGAAGCTCACGCTGACCAGCAGCGCCCACGAGCCGAACTTCGACACGTGCACCATGCGCCACACGTCCGTCTGATCCGGGTACTGCCAGGCGCCGAGCAGGGTCGCGGCGTTCTCGGCCAGCCACAGGAAGCCGCCGATCAACACGAACGAAAGCCACAACGGGATCCGGTACCGCGTCTCGCCCACCCGGAACGTCACCGTGGTCCGCCAGGTCGCCACGATCAGCAACAACGCGCCGAGCAGCCGCAGGTCGGGCAGCCAGTGGTGGGTGAAGAAGTTCGCGTAGACCGCCGCCGCCGCGACCGCCGTCGGCACCGGCCGGTAGTCGATCAGCCCCAGCTCCAGCCGCCGCCACGCCTGGCACAGATAGCTGCCCACCGCGGCGTACATGAAGCCGCTGTACAGCGGAACCCCGAGGATCTTCGTGTACGCGTCCTCCGGGTACGACCACGACCCGACTCGCACCTTGAACAGCTCCAACGCGAGCCCGACCACGTGGAACAGCCCGATCACCAGCACCTCGCGGCCGGTCTCCACGCCGGTCACCCACAGCAGCCCGGTGACCAGCAGGCAACCTAGCAGCAGGAAGTCGTACCGCGGGATCGGGCCGTGCCACACCTTGCTGACCGCCAGCAGAACGAAGACCGCGGCGGCGAAGACGCAACTCAGCGCCTCCAGCCACGCGAACCTCATCAGTTGTCGCATAGTCGCGATGCCCGTGACTCCAGATAGCGCTGCTCGGGAACACTGAGCGTAGTGCGCGCCGCCAAACGGTACTGCTCACGCGCCTCGCCAAAAGAGCCGGCCATCTCCAGCAGATGCGCGCGCACGGCGGCCACCCGGTGATGCCCCTCGGGAAAGGAGGCGGCCGCGAGGTCGTTCAGAGCCGATGCCGGACCGTCCACCATGGCCTTCGCGACGATCCGGTTCAGCGTCACCATCGGGCCCGGTTCGAGCGCATTCAGCAGCCCGTACAACTCGAGGATCTGCGGCCAATCAGTCTCCTCGGCGCGCGTCGCCTCGTCGTGCACCGCCGCGATCGCGGCCTGCAATTGGTAAGGGCCGATCGGCGCCTTCTGCAAGGTCGACGTGATCAGCGCGATGCCCTCGTCGATCGCGAGCCTGTCCCAGAGCGTCCGGTCCTGCTCGGCCAGCGGCACCAGGTTTCCGTCCGGCGTGACCCGGGCCGGCCGGCGCGCGTCGGTGAGCAGCATCAGCGCCAGCAGGCCCGCCGTCTCCCCGTCGTCCGGGCGCCGTTCATGCAGTTGCCGGGTCAGTCGAATCGCCTCCGCGGACAACTCGACCCGGTGCAATCGCGTACCCGAAGTCGCCGTGTATCCCTCGTTGAAAATCAGATACAAGACTTTGCGTACGGAAGAAAAACGCTCCTCCGACTCGGCCGGCGGGGGCATGCGGAACGGCAGGCCGCTCTGTTTGATCCGCGATTTGGCCCGGCTTATCCGCTGCCCGACGGTCTTCTCCGGCACCAGCAGCGCGCGCGAGATCTCCGCGGTGGTCAGGCCGCCGACCGCACGCAGGGTGAGGGCCACCTGGGACGCCGTGGTTAGCGCAGGGTGACAGCAGAGCAGTAACAGCGTCAGGGAGTCGTCGACCTCGGTGACCGGCGGCGGCTCCGGCGTGGCGACGTACACCGCCTCCTCCCGCCGGCGGCGGGCCTCCTCGCTGCGCAGCAGCTCGATCCGGCGACGGGCGGCAACGGTGATCAGCCAGTTCTTGGGCTGTGCCGGGATGCCCTCGACCGGCCACTGCTGCGCGGCGGCGAGCAGCGCCTCCTGCACCGCGTCCTCCGAGGTCGCGAAGTCGCCGTACCGCCGCACAACGGCGCCGAGGACCTGCGGCGCGCACTCCCGCAGCAGGTCCTCGATGGGACGCCCGCTCAGAACTCCCATCCGCTCATGTCGAGGATCGGCCGCACCTCGACCTCGCGCAGGTGGGCGTCCGGGACCTTGGCGGCCCACTCGATCGCGCGTTCCAGGCTCTCGCACTCGATCAGATAGAAGCCCGCCAGATGCTCCTTGACCTCGGCGAACGGTCCGTCGGACACGATCTTCTCGCCGTCGCGGACGGACACCCACCGGGCCGTCGCGGGGTCGGCCAGCCCTTCGGAGACCACCAGCTCGCCGGACTCCGCCAGCTCCTCGGTCAGCTTCATGTGACCGCGGCCCAGGTCCATCTGCTGCTCGTCGGTCAGCGTCTCCCAGAGCGCCAGCGACTGCGGGTTCGAGTGGATGAGGATCATGTACTTCATGTCTGCCTCCTTCGAAATTCTGTCATCGGGACGTCGAAACCGGGCCGCCCGCTTCTACGTACCGGTGACCCATCGTTCGCACCCGGGAGGCCGAGATGACGACCATCAGCGAACTTCTCCACCAGAAGGCCGACGCGATCCGCGCCAAAGACCCCAAAGCCATGACCGCCGGGTACGCGCCCGGCGCCGTGATCTACAACCTCGCGCCGCCGCTGCGCCAGCTCGACGACGCCCGCGACCCGCAGCCGGCGGAGCAGTGGCTCGCCACCTTCGAGAGCCAGATGAACCTGGAGATCCGCGACCTGGAGATCACCGAGGAGGGCGATCTGGCGTACGCCACGGCGATCGAGGGCCTGTCCGCCACCCCGAAGGGGTCGACGGAGAGCTTCACGCTCTGGTACCGCGTCACGTACGCGCTGCGCCGCATCGACGGCCGGTGGCAGATCACCCACGAGCACCAGTCGGTCCCGTTCGAGATGGACGGGTCGTTCGCCGCCTCCATCCACCTGGAGCCGTAATAGGTTCTCCGTCGTGGACGCCACGACGCGAGGCAACCGGAGCGCCTGGGAGGTCGCCTCCGAGAAACACGTCAGGGAGTACCCGGCGATGCTGGCGACGGCGGCGTCGGGTACCTCCCTTCTGCCCGTGGAGCGCGCGCTGCTGCGCGATGTGCTGGCGCGATCGCCAGAGGTGGTGCACCTGCAGAGCGGCAACGGCACTGACGATGTCGCGCTGGTGCGGGCCGGCGCGAGCTCGGTTGTGGGCGTCGACTTCAGCGAGGTCGCGGTACGCGCGGCGCGGCGGCGCGCCGTCGAGTTGGACGTGCCGTGCCGATACGTGGTCGCGGCCCTCCCCGGCGCACCCCTGGCCGCGGCGTGCGCCGACCTGCTCTACACCGGCAAGGGTGCCCTGATCTGGATGCCGGATCTGGCCGCGTGGGCGGCCGACGTGGTGCGCCTGCTGCGCCCCTCCGGCCACCTCTTCATCTACGAGGAACACCCGGCGGCTCCGCTGTGGAGCTGGGACGCGGACGAGGCTCGCATCCGCCCGGACCGCGGCTATTTCGCCCGCAGCCATGAGAACGACTCGTTTCCGGCCAACGGCGCGATCCAGTGGCAGCACACGCTGGGCGAGATCGTGACGACACTCGCGGCGGCGGGTCTGCGGATCGAGCACCTGGCGGAGTATCCGGAACCGTTCTGGCGGATGGGCGGCGTGACGGCGTCCGCCTGGAACGGCCGGCTGCCGAATGCATTCTCGTTGCTGGCCCGGCGACCATAGTGGACTAAGCTGTGCCCATGCATCCCGCGGGCGACATCATCTGGGTCCTCATCACCGGCCTCTGAGCCGGTCCCACACGGCCGGCCGATTCCTGAGGGCACGCGCTTGCGCCTGCCCTCAGGTTGATCCCCCTCGACCGTGGGTACGGATCGCCGCGTGAGCAGGTTTGTCCTCGTCCCCGGCGCCTGGCACGGCGGCTGGTGGTACGAACCGGTCGTGGACGCGCTGTCAGCGGACGGGCATCAGGCCGTGGCGGTCACCCCGGCCGGGCTGGGCCCCGATGACGACCTCACCAAGGACGTCGTCAACCTCGACACCCATGTGGCGCAGGTCGCCGCGGAGGTCCTCGCCGGCGACGGCCCGGCCACGCTGGTCGGGCACAGCTACGGCGGCATGGTGATCACGGCGGTGGCCGACCGGATGCCGGAGCGGATCCGGGCGCTGGTCTACCTCGACGCGGACGTGCCGCGCGACGGTGAGTCGTCGTGGGACGTGGCGCCGGACTACATCCGTGCGTCGCTCATCGACGGCGCCGGCGAGACGGGTGTGTCGCTCGCCCCGCTGCCGTTCTTCGACGACCGGGCGCGCCCGCATCCGCTGGCCACGCTGCTGCAACGGGTGCGCCTGACCGGTGCGTGGGAGCGGGTGCCGATCAAGCGGTTCGCGGCGGCGCTGGACACGCCGGGCGGCCTGCAGGCGCCGACGGCGATGGAGCGGGTCCGGAACGACCCGGACTGGCACTACGAAGAGTGGCCGACAACCCACAACGTCCTGCGAGACGGCCCCGGCCGGGTGCTGTCCCTGCTCACCGACCTCTGATCCGCTGACTCACTCGAACGAGACCGGTCCGGCGGCTCGCCGCAATGCGGCGGTATGACTTACCGATGACCTCCGTTGCATGGCGAACCATCGGGACTCTTCGCTCGGCACCGCCCGGGCTCGCCCGCGAAGGTCTGCGCCGTCAGATCTTCGGCGCTGCGCTCCAACAGGCAGAGGAACTCGCACGCGCGGCCGAAGCGGTCGGCTACGCCAGCAAGCCGCTGCCGCTGTTCTACATGCTGTCCCAGGCGGGGAGGGCGATTGTGGCAGCTCACCATCCGAACAAGGCGGAGATCCGAGGACACGGCCTGTCGTTCCACCTGGATCAGGAGGAGAAGATCCTCACCGGTGGCTTGAAAACTCCCAAACCACCAGCAGAGGGAGCGTTCCAAGACGTGGCCTGCGCAACCGGTTCTCCCGGTCTCTCGAAACGGGTCGAGTTGGGTGCTCTGTGGCGCGCCAACCCGGATCTCGTCGACGCTGATGTCCCTCGGCAGCACAGCGACGAAGAATGGTGGCCGCCCTTGAGCTCGAACCTCGGGCAGAGGAGGCTGCCGCCAGAGCCGGACGAACCCACCACCACCGGCGGCTCGGTGGGCGCCTGGCTGACGATGCCCGGTCAGACTGGCGCCGAGGTGAACGCGGCCATCGAGCGCTACCCATCACTGGCGGGGTGTCGGGCGCTCAACCCTGGAGAAACGTCCGCCGCTTATGTCCGCGCGAGCGAAACCGTTCTCCGGGACGCCAGCACGGGCCGGGTCATCGTGTCCCGCGCCGCACCGGCGTCCCTGCTGCCGCGAGATCTCTGGAAGCTTGAAGATGACCTTTTCTCGTGCGTGACAGTGGACGCATCGGCGCCGAAGTGGCCCCATCCGACGTATGTCGGATGGGTGTTGCCGTCCGTCGCCGAGTCGGTGTCACCACTACCGCTGATGTTGTGGTGGGGACTGTTGTATGGCCTCTCCAGTTTGGCCCGCTATTACCCGGCCGCCTGGTCGGCTGCGATCGACCGCGACTCGTCGACGCTGGCGGAACCGCTGCGTGAGGTACTGGATCGAGGTGCGGACTGCGTCCCCAGGCGGATCGCCGAGGCCTTGATCGTTTAAGCACCACTCGGCGGTCTCAGCCGCCCGAGCGCATGCCGTGTTCGGTCCTTCGATTCAGGTGTACCTGCGCCCGCTTTGCCCACGTCGGCGGCTGGCCCGCTGGTCACTCGATGCGGTGACGGGCCGTTTTGCCCTTTTCCGCATCCAGCGGTTAGCGCCGTCGTTCGAGGGCCTGGCTACGTATGGCTATCCGGGACTATCAGGAGCGGTCCACAGAGAGGAGCGTCGTGCTGAAGTTCAAGAACGCCGCCGAGCAGGCCGCCTACACGCTGGCCGAGGCGCTCAGCGAAAAGGGCATGTCCTGCATGCGGCAGGCCGAGGAGGCCGCCGAGTCGTTCCGGGTCGGCAAGATGCAGATGCGCCGGCAGTTCAAGGCACGCGGCCTGACCGACGTCGACGCCGACATCCGGTGGTCCGGCATGACGGCCGCGAAGAAGGCGCTGGCCGACAACGGGTGGTACATGAGCCAGGCGACGATGTACAACGAGGCCGCGGCGGCGCAGTACGCGAAGGCGCTCTACCTCAAGAACTGCGACGACCTTTAGAAGATCAGGCGGCCCGGTGGCGCAGCGTCGCGACCGTCGAGCCGGCCAGCGCCAGCAGGCACTCCGGCAGCTGGCCGTCGGAGATGGCGGCGCTGAAGAGCGCCTCGCCGGTGGGCACGTCGCCGTTCACGTACGCACTGACGAACCGGGCCACCCACCGCTTGTCGTACCGCGCGTCGTCGATCCCGGGGAAGTCCAGGGTCCACGCGCCGCCGAGCGGGACGTTCTGCCCGACCATGGTCGCGGCCAGGCACCAGGCGACGTCGTAGGCGCCGACCACGCCCGAGCGGTCGACCACCGCGTCGAACGTGCCGACCACGGCATCGCTGTCTCCGCTGAGCGCACAGTGCAACACCTGCGCAGCGTCGTCGAGCGCATGCTGTGGTACATCGGTCACGCAGAAGAACGTACGTGGTTCCGTCAAGGAATGCATCGCGAGCCGAGGGACCGGGTGGGAACTCAACCGGCCCGCAGGAGGCAGGTGAGGCGGGCGGTGCAGACCCGGTCGCCGAGCTCGTCGGTGATGACG
>NZ_JBFAZH010000069.1:0-13757 GCF_040681735.1 Actinoplanes sp. NPDC051633
AAAATCTCATCGTTAAATACTTTTAAATGCACTATTAATAAATAAATGATAAAGTGAAAATGTAACATCATCCCCACACATCATTAAATCTTTTTGCGCGGGGGACCCAACAGGCCGTCGACCCGATCCCGTACACCTGCCGCTACGAGCTGCAGACCGATCCGGGCTGGACCACGTCCCGGTTCGAGGTGAGCGCCGAGGGCGCCGGGTGGGCCCGCACGCTGCGGCTCGAGCTGGCCGCCGGGCGCTGGCGGGCGACCACCTCCGAGCAGGGCAATCTCGATGCGGTGCTGTCCGCATACGGGCATCCGGCTGCGGGGCTGCCGGGCACCGAGGACCCCGACCTGCTCTACGGCGCCTACGACGTGGACCTGACCGGCTCGCCGCTGACCAACACGCTGCCGATCCGCCGGCTCGGGCTGCTCAAGGCACAGGCGGGCGTCGCGCACCGGGTCAGCGTGGCGTGGGTGCTGGCGCCCAGCCTCGAGGTGGTGCAGGCGGACCAGATCTACACGCCGGCGGGCGAGGGCGTGATCCGCTTCGCGACCGAGGACTTCAGCGCCGACCTGGTGGTCGACGACGACGGCTTCGTCACCGACTATCCGGGCCTGGCGAAGCTCACGACGCCGACCTCCTGATCCAGGTCAGACAGGCCTTGTCCACCGCGGTGAAGGGCTTGCCGAAGGCGGCGCGCGACGCCTGGTCGTAGGTGTTGTCGGCGCGCAGCACGAGCCGGACGAACTCGAAGAGCGCCGGCTCGCCGTACCTCTGGGCCATGCAGTCGGCGGCGAAGTGCCCGAGCCCGTAGAAGCGGTCGCTGGCCGAGTCGCTCGCGTCGTCGCTCAAGGGCTTGGACGCGATCGTCCTGGGCCGCTTGTCGCCGCGGAAGGCGGTGCGCACGCTTCCCCGGCGCCAGCTCGCGGCGGCGTGCCTCGGGGACCATCCGATGTATTCGGCGATGCCCTCGGTGAGCCACTGGTCCTCGTCGAAGTCGCGGGTCCCGAGGCCGCTGAGCGTGACGACGTGGCCGAGCTCGTGCTGGACGGTGGTGGCGAGCAGCTCGGCGTCGCTGGAGAGCTTGCTCATCCGCAGCACCACGTCGGTGCCGGCGCTGTTCAGCGGGACGGCGTAGGCCACCGTCCAGCTCCCCTCGATGCCGCCGTACCAGGATTTCCACGTCTTCTCGTCGGCGAGCAGGACGCGGTACCGGGTCTGCGGGTTGCGCACGTACCCGGCGAACCTGTCGTTGATCTTGGCGCTCTTCTCCGCGACGGCGAGCACTCGCCGCAGGTTCCGGGACTGCGATTTCGGGCCCGCGACGGTGACCCGGCGGCCGCGGGCGAAGACCAGATCTCCGCTCTCCCACGGGGCGGGCTGCAGCTGGGTCGGCTCCGCGGTCTTGGTCAGGGCGGTGATCACATAGCGTCCGCCCACCGGCGACACCGTGAGTGACTGCTCGACGGCCGGCGCGCCGGCGCCCTCTGGGCACGTGCTGAGACTGAAGCAGAAGTTGACGGTCGTGCCCACTGCGACCGTGGCGCCCTTGCCGCCGGGCCGGATGTGGGGCTGGTAGTCGAACTGGCTGACGCCCAGGCCGCGCAGCGAGCGGAACATGCTGCGGTAGCGCGCCACCAGCTCGGGTTTGCGCGGGTCGACCGCCGCCAGCCAGCGGGCCTCGTCCCCGTCGAGCAGCGCGGCGGCCTGCTGGTCGAGGGCCTGCTCGGCCTGCTCGAACGGGCTCCGCGGAGGGCTGGGCGAAGGACTGGGCGTGCTGGGCGGCGTACTGGGCGCCTTGGCCTCGGCTGCCGGCACCACGGCGGACGGACGCGTGGCCGACGACGGCGCGAACGCCACGATGCCGGTGGACGCGGCGATGGCGGCGGCCAGCACACTCGCGGAGACGAAGTATGTCCGCCGCGAAAGACCACGCCGCGGCGAAGGTGAATCGTCTTCCACAACCGGAATACAACCAGGTGGGCGCGCTTCGCGCTGCCCTTCTACCGGTCGGATTCCCGGTTGCGGATCACGGCCAGGTGCCGTCCAGCAGGAAGCGATCGATGACGGCGCGGTGCGGCGCGAGGTCGAGCCCCTGACCGGCCACCCACTCGTCGGAGTAGTAGGTGTCGGCGTACCGCTCGCCGCCGTCGCAGATCAGCGTGACCACCGAACCCTGCCGTCCGGTCGCGAGCATCGAGGCGATCAGGCCGAACGCGCCCCACAGGTTGGTGCCGGTCGAACCGCCGAGCCGGCGACCGACGACCGCCGAGCCGGCCCGCATGGCGGCCAGGGACGCCGCGTCGGGCACCGCGACCATCCGGTCCACCACCGCGGGCTGGAACGACGCCTCGACCCGCGGCCGCCCGATCCCCTCGATCCGCGAGCCGGTGCCGGTGCTGAGGTCGAAGTTCCCCGAGACGTACGCGGGCCAGAACGCGGAACCCTCGGGATCGACCACGCACAGCTTGGTCGGGAATCGCTGGTAGCGCGCGTACCGGCCGATGGTCGCGCTCGTCCCGCCGGTGCCGGCGCCCACCACGACCCAGGCCGGGATCGGGTGCCTCTCGAGCGCCAGCTGGGCGTAGATGGACTCGGCGATGTTGTTGTTGCCGCGCCAGTCGGTGGCCCGCTCGGCGTAGGTGAACTGGTCCATGAAGTGGCCGCCGAGGTCGCGAGCCAGGTCCCGGGCGGTGGCCGAGACCGTGGTCGGGTCCTCGACCAGGTGGCACTTGCCTCCCTGGAACTCGATCAGTGACACCTTCTCCGGGGACGTCCGCGCGGGCATCACCGCGATGAAGGGCAGGCCCAGCATCCGGGCGAAGTACGCCTCACTGACGGCGGTCGAGCCGCTGGAAGCCTCCACCACCGTGGTGCCCGGACCGATCCAGCCGTTGCACAGCGCGTACAGGAAGAGCGATCTCGCGAGACGGTGCTTGAGCGAACCGGTGGGATGTGACGACTCGTCCTTGAGGTAGAGGTCGACGCCCCAGTCGGCCGGCAGCGGGAACGGCAGCAGATGGGTGTCCGCCGAGCGGTTGGCGTCGGCCTCGACCAGCGCGATCGCGTCGCGCACCCAGGCGCGGGCATCTTCATCACATCGATCGAGTTGGTCCACAACGGCACGCTATCCCAGGCCCGGCTGCGGCCGGTTCTCCCACTTGGTGGACAGCGCGATCGCGGTCCGCGTCGAGGCCACCCCGCGCGTCCGGTTGATCCGCACGATCAGCTGCTCCAGCTCGGCGATCGTGCCCACCCGCACGGTCAGCTGGTAGGACTCCACGCCGGCCATGAAGTAGCAGGACTCCACCTCGGGCATCGCCCGCACCGAGGACAGCACGTCGTCGGTGTCGGCGCCGGAGTCCTCCACGATGCCGATCAGCGCGGTCACGCCCAGGCCGATCGCCTCGTGGTCGACCTCGGCGCGGTAGCCCCGGATCGTCCCGGCCGCCTCCAGCTTTCCCACCCGCTCGTGCACGGCCGGCGCGGAGAGGCCGACCTTGCGGGCCAGTTCGGCGTACGACGAGCGTGCGTTGTCCCGCAACAGGTCGATCAGCCGGAGGTCGATGGCGTCCATGCGTTGCACCCTAATTGGGGGAGTCTGGTTATCTCACGCCCCGTAGCCGTGAAACGGAGCCAGGATAATGATCACTGTCGCAATCGGGGCTTTTTCCGCATTTCACGGACTTGGTGTTGGGGCGATGCTCTAATGGCTGTACGTCCCGATCGAGCTCGCCGCCACTCACCGTGACCACGGCCGCTCCAACACACCGACGCGAGGAGGGGGTTGTGGACACCGGAGATCGTCTGCTGACGCCGGGCGAGGTGGCCGCATTGTTCCGCGTCGACCCGAAAACGGTCACACGCTGGGCAGCCGCCGGACGCATCGGCAGCATTCGCACGCCCGGCGGGCATCGACGCTTCCGCGAGTCCGAGGTCCGCGCGTTGCTCGAGGGCGACGGCGTGATCGAGGAGATGCGCGAGGACGACGCCGCGAACCGGCCGCGCAACAGCGGCCCGGCCAACCCGGGCACGTCCTACGGCCCGCCCAACGGGCTGCGCTGACCCAGCTTTCCCGCCCAGCGGGTGAGGAGCGTGTGCTGCACGCCCAGGGCGTCGAGCACCTTGCCGGCGATGAAGTCGATCAGCTGCTGAGCGGTCGCCTCGGCGCCTGAGCCGTAGAAACCGGGGCTTGCCGGCAGCACCACCGCGCCCGCATCGTGCAGCGCGATCAGGTGCTCCAGATGGCTCCGGGTGACCGGTGTCTCGCGCGGCACCACGACCACGCGCCGCCGCTCCTTCAGGTTGACCTCGGCGGCGCGCTGCAGCAGATCCTTGGACAGGCCGATCGCGATTCCGGCGCACGCCGCCGTGCTCGCCGGCACCACCGCCATGCCCCGCACCGGGTAGGAACCGCTGCTCGGCCCGGCGGCCAGGTCACCGGGCGGCCAGTAGGCCAGATCGCCCAGGTCACGGCCCAGCCAGGCGGCCAAATCGTCCTTCCAGTGTGCGTCCCGGACGGCGATGCCCGTCTCGTCGAGGATGGTCAGCCGGGCGGCCTTGGAGATCACCAGGTCCACGGACTCGCCGGCGTCCAGGAGGCCGCCGAGCACCGCCCTCGCGTAGGGCGTGCCGGAGGCACCTGAGACGCCGACGATCCACGGGGTACGCATCCCTCAAGAATGCCCGGTGGTGCCGCACTCAGATCAAGAGATCGAGCAGCGCGAACACGAAGAGTGCTATTCCGACGAAGCCGTTGGCGGTGAAGAACGCTCGGTTAACTTTCGAGAGGTCACTGGGCGTGACGACCACGTGCTGATAGGCGAAGGCGACGGCCGTGAGAGCGAGCCCGATCCACCACAGCCACCCCAGCCCGGCCAGCATCCCGAACCAGACGAACAAGGCAAAGGTCACCACATGCGTGGCCGTCGAGATGTGCAGCGCCGTGCGGATGCCGAAGCGGGCCGGCGTCGAGTGCACGCCGATCCGCCGGTCGACCTCCACGTCCTGGCAGGCATAGATGATGTCGAAGCCGCCGATCCACAGGCCCACCGCGGCGCCCAGCACCCAGGCCGGACCCGAGCCGGCGAACGTACCCGTGATCGCGATCCAAGCGCCCACCGGCGCGACCGCCTGGGCCAGCGCCAGGACGTAGTGCGGGAAGTTCGTGAACCGCTTGGCGTAGGGGTAGACGACCAGCGGGACGACCGCCAGCGGCGAGAGGACCAGGCAGAGCCAGTTGAGCAGGCCGGCCGCCAGAAAGAGGAAGACCAGGCTGACGATCGCGCCGGTCCAGGCCGTGCGGACGCTGACGGCCCCGGTGACGAGCTCCCGGTCCCGGGTACGCGGATTCTGCGCGTCGATCTTGCGGTCGAGGATGCGGTTGGCGGCCATCGCGAAGGTGCGCCCGGCGACCATGGCCACCGTGATCAGCAACAGGTCGACGACCCGGAAGGACGGCCACATCGCGACGAACGCGGACAGGTAGGCGAACGGCAGCGCGAAGATCGAGTGCTCGACCTTGACCAGGCGCAGAAAGGACGTGACCTTCCCGGGCTCGGTGACCGCCGTCCTCAGTCCCGCCGCCGCCCCTGACCGGTCTGAAGGCTGAGTCATATGCCGTACTCCTTCCAGCGCTTGTCGACCAGGCTGACCACCTCGGGGGCCATCGTCATCTCCTCCGGCCAGCCCCGCGTGTAGCCCTCGGCCGGCAGCTTACGGGTGGCGTCCAGACCCGCCTTGCCACCCCAGAACTGCTGGTAGGACGCGTGATCGAGGTGATCGACCGGACCCTGGGTGACCAGCAGGTCGCGGTCGTAGTCGACGTTGCCGAACGCCCGGAACGCCACCTCGGCGTAGTCGTGCACGTCGCAGTCCTCATCAACCACCACGATCAGCTTCGACAGCGACATCAGGTGCGCGCCCCAGATCGCGTTCATGATCTTCTGGGCGTGCTTGGGGTAGCGCTTGCGGATCGACACGATGACGCAGTTGTGGAAGACGCCGGCGGCCGGCATGTCGTAGTCGACGATGTCCGGGATCAGCATCTTGAGCAGCGGGAGGAAGATCCGCTCGGTGGCCTTGCCCAGCCCGTGGTCCTCCTGCGGCGGCTTCGACGTGATGATCGAGTGGTAGATCGGCTTCTTCCGCATCGTCATCACCTCGACGTGCAGCACCGGGAACGGCTCGACCGGCGTGTAGAAGCCGGTGTGGTCGCCGAACGGCCCCTCGTCGTGCCGCTCCCCCGGCTCGAGGTAGCCCTCGAGCACGATCTGTGCCTCGGCCGGCACCTGCAGCGGCACGCTGACGCAGTCGACCATCTCGACCCGCTCGCCGCGCAGATAGCCCGCGAACAGGTACTCGTCGATGTCCCCCGGCAGCGGGGCGGACGCTGCGTAGCTGACGACCGGGTCACAGCCGATGGCGATGGCGACCGGCAGCCGCTCCCCTCGCCGCTCGGCCACGGCGTGGTGCGCGGTGGAGTCCTTGTGGATCTGCCAGTGCATGCCGAGCGTGTTCTTCGAGTGCTGCTGCAGGCGGTAGAGGCCGAGGTTGCGCTTGCCGGTCTCCGGGTGCTTGGTGTGCGTCAGCCCGTAGTTGTGGAAGATCCCGCCGTCGCCCGGCCACACCTGCAGGCCCGGCAGGCGGTTCAGGTCCACCTCGTCGCCGGAGAGCACGACCTCCTGGCACGGCGCGGACTTGACCTTGCGGGGCGGCAGGGACCTCAACTGCAGGACCTTGCCCAGCCCCTCGCGTACGCCGGACCAGCCGACCGGCAGCTCGGGCTTGATGAGCGCGCCGATCCGGTCGCCCACCTCGTCCAGCGAGTCGACGCCGAGCGCCATCGCCATCCGCTTCTCGGTCCCGAACAGGTTGACCGCCACCGGCATGTCGCCGCGGGTGGGCCGCTCGAACAGCAGGGCGGGCCCGCCGGCCCGCACCGTGCGGGTCACCACCTCGCTGATCTCCAGCGTCGGATCGACCGGGACGGAGATCCGCCGCAGCTCACCGGCCGCCTCCAGCGCGGTGAGAAAAGACTGCAGGTCAGGGTACGGAAATCCACGCGCGGCCATGCGTCCCAGTCTTCCACGTCACCACTGATCACCGTTTTCGTTGTGGGTGTGGTTGAGATTCCGCTACCGGGGGCAGGTGCCGTGTGAGAGTTCGTACCCTGGCTCGGTGGTGTGGCCTCGGGGGGCTGCTCGCCGCACTCGCCCTGGCCACTCCCGCCGCCGCGCGTGATCTTCCGCTCTGCGACGGTGGCGGCGGCGCCTCCACCCGGCCGCCCGCGGGGCCCGCCGGTGAGCGCACGCCGGGCGCCTGCCGGGCCCGGACCCCGGAGAACGCCTTCCGCTGGGACCGGGAAGCGACCACCGCCGGCTACCACCATCTCGGCGCCGGGACCGCCGGCGAGTGGGGTGGCGTCTCCGGGCGGCTGTCCGTGGTCGACGGGGGCATCCGGCCCCGCACCTACGACTTCGTCGCCGGGCGCTTCATGGTCAAGCGGGACATGGGCGGCGGCAGCATCGCCTGGCTCGAGGCCGGGTGGGCCGAGACCGGGTGGGCCGGCGCCGGGCGGCAGCACATCTATACGTTCAACACCAACACGAAGACCTGGCAGTTCTACGACCAGTACGCGCTCAAGCCGGGCGACACCGTCTGGCTCGACCTGCACACCGATGGCCAGGGTGTCTGGCAGGCGTGGCTCTGGTGGAACAACCGGTGGAACCTGCTGACCGCCCAGCGGCTGCCGATCGGCGATCGGGCCTACGTGGAGCAGTATGTCGAGGTGCACGTCGACCCGCGGCGCAGCGCCCGGATCGACGTGCCGCCCGTGACCGTGGACAACGTGCAGCTGCGCCCGGCCGGCGGGGGCACCGCGCAGTACTGGCGCGCCGACGTCAACACGCTGACGGCCGACCCGACGCAGCGCTCCGGCGGCTTCTGCCTCAACTGGGTCAACCGGTACGACACCTGGACAGCGGGTGACTGCCCAGGACTGGGCCTGCTTCCGCGCACCGAGTCGGCCGACGCCCGGAAAAGGCTTCCCGCGCGAAATCCTTAATCGGTACAAAACGGGAAGCGCCCAATGACATGAAGTTGCCGCAACGGGAAACTTCGTTACCATTCATTGGGCAACCGATTACGCTCAGTAATGGGCGTCTATTGGTCGCCGTCCCGCATGCCAGGAATGCAGAATTGGCACTGGCAATGCACCAATGGCGGTAAATGATCGTCGCGACACCTCATCAGGCGGCGATACTTCGATCACACCGAAGTTTATCGATTGCGCTACGCATTCACTCACTGCGTGTCCGGTTACGATCACTCCCTCGTCAATTCCGAGGAAGTGGCTCGCCACCTGCGCGTATGGCATTTGGCTTACAAGATCTACGGGTCGCGAGTGATCTCGACCAGTCGGATCCCGGCTCGCTGCCAGCGTCCGGTCGGACGAGCCAGCATGAAATGCACATCGGCGGAAGCGCGCCCGTTTCTATCGTTGGAATCGCGTGCATACAGGTTTATTAACAATGATCTCCGCGTTTCTGAATGAGCAACTGAAGCACTCGGGCAACCGTTGGGAAAGCTTCCCGAGCTACGGCACAATGGTTGGCGAAGCTCGATCATCGATCTTCAAATGAGGGGGAGCGCCGGTGAGAGGGGAAGCCGGCGTCATCAGAAACGGAGTAAGTTCCGGTGATCAATTGTGTTCGTCCGGCCGGTGGACCGGACGTCTCCGGGACGCGATGGCGCGTCCTGGTCGTGGTTGTCGTCGTGGTTTGCGGCACCACGCTGCGTAGTCTCGGTATCGATCTGGAAGTGGCGCTCTCGGCGCTCGCGGCTTTCGGCGCCATGGGCATGGCGCTCGCCCGCGAGGTCGTCGCCCGGCCCGAGGGGGAGGCCGCATGATGCCGACGGCAAGCACCCCGCGGGGCGAGGATTACGACCCGGTCGACGAGGAGCCGGGCATGCGGCTGGCCGAGCAGCTCAAGCGCGCTTGGATCTCCGCCGGACGGCCGCGGATGAGTGATGTGGGGGACGCGGTCGGCTACAACAAGGCCTCGATTTCCAAGGTGCTGTCCGGCAAGATGCCGCCGGCCTGGCATCTGGTCCGCAAGCTGGGTGCCGCCCTGGGCGTCCCGGAGGACATCGTCCGAACCGAGTGGCACCCGCTCTGGGTGGCGGCGGACGAGCTCCGCCGACAGCGGCAGGTCGAGCCCATGGCCCCGGCCGGTCGGCAGCAATGCGTCCTGTGTGGCAGCTGGGTCGCGGATCCGGCGGTGCACAGCCTGTGGCACGGGCGGGTCGACGTGGGCGTGCCGCCGAACCGTCCCGACGCCCATCGCTGGGCCAGCCTGCGCGACGCGCTGCCGCGACGGAACGAGGGCGGTGGGAACGGCCGGGACGGACTCCTGGGAAACCGGCGCGAGGACTAGCCGGAACGGCCGGCGGCCCCGCAGCCGCCGGCCGGCACGGCTCAGCCGGCGTTGGCGTAGGAGTGCAGGCCCTCGAAGAACAGGTTGACGCCGAACAGGTTCATCAGCATCGTGGCGAATCCGATCAGCGCCAGCCACGTGGCCGTGGTGCGCTTGACGCTGGGCGTCGCGCGGGCGTGCAGGTAGGTCGCATAGACGATCCAGGAGATGAAGGCCCAGACCTCCTTGGGATCCCAGTTCCAGTAGCGGCCCCAGGACGCCTCCGCCCACAGCGGACCGGCGATCAGCGCGCCGAAGGTGAACAGCGGGAAGGCGAAGGCGTGCAGCCGGAAGGTCAGCCGCTCGAGCGTCGCGGCGGCCGGCACGCGCTTGCCCAATGTGTACGGGAAGCGCCGCTTGCCCTGGTCGTAGCCGGTCTTGATGAGGAACAACGCGGCCGGGACGGCGCCGAAGAGCAGGATGCCCGAGGCCAGGATGATCGTCGAGACGTGAATCACGTACCAGTACGAGTTCAGCGCCGGGACCAGCGGGCCGACCGGGGTGTAGGCGATCAGCCCGTTCACGCCGAGCAGCACCACCATGGTCAGCGCGGTGAACAGCCCCAGGTGCCGGACACCGGGGCGGCGGCTGAGCACGAGGAGCCACGACACCGAGCCGACGAACGACACCGACAGGATGAACTCGTACATGTTGCCCCAGGGCATCCGGTCGGCCGCGACGCCGCGGGTGACCAGCGTGCCCAGGTGCAACAGAAGGGCGAGCACGTTGATGCCGACGCCGACCTGGCCGATCGTGTTGCCGCGGCTCTTCTCGGCCACCGGCGGCGGGGGCACGTCATCCGGCACCGGCGCGCCGGACCCCACCAGCTGCCGGGTGGCCGCCCGCGCGATGTGACTCCGGGTCCCGAAGGCGTACTCGCCGGCGTAGCAGATCATCGTCGCCAGATAGGCCAGCACGGTCAGCGCCATGAGCTGGTTGGAAAGCTCGGCCATCACTCGTCCCCCTGCACTGCGGTCACCACGCCCGCGAACTCGTCGGCGAAGCCCGGATAGTCGGTGCGCGGCAGTCCACCCGCCTCGATCACGGTACCGCCGCTCTCCCCCGCGTCCGCGTCGAGGGCTCGAACCCGGAAGAAGATCCGGCGGCGGTGGCCGTACAGCGACGCCATCAGCCCGAGCAGGCCCAGCACCGCACCGGCCAGGACCAGCGTCTTCGTCGGATCGTGCCGCACGGCCAGCGTGGCGAACGGGCGCGTGCCCAGGAACTCCAGCTTGCTGCCGTCGTCCAGGGTCCAGGTCTCCCCCGGCTTCAGCTCGTGCGGACGGGCGTTGTTGCCGACCTCGCCTGGCCCACCGACCTGCTTGAGCTTGCCGCTGCTGATCTGGGCCCGGTCCAGCGCGTACACCGAGCCGGGCAGCCCGGCGTCCACCCCGAGGTTCCCCCGGTACGCGGTGAGGAACAGCACCGGGTTGCGCTCGGCGGGGTAGACCGACGACGGCCGGCCGTCGGTGCCGACCGTGGGCAGGTACACGCCCTCGAAGCCGACCTGGAGGTTCTCGTCGCGCTTGTCGGTCTTGGGGTCGATGTTCACGTCCGGGAACGTGGCGACGCCCTCGCTGGTGAACATGCCGTCGCGGGGCAGGAACGGGACCACCTTGGTCTGCTGCACGCCGAACCGGTCGGTGAAGCGCAGCACCGGCGCGTAGCCGTGGCCGAGCAGGTTGACCGTGGCGCCGGGCAGGCGCAGCGGGTCGTTGACGCTGAAGGTCCTGGTTTCCCGCGAATCGACGAGCACGGTGGCACGGAACGATTTCGGCTGCCCGGTGTCCTGGAACTCGGCCCGGAAGTCGGTCAGTTGCAGACAGAACTGCGGCAGGTCGGCGGCGTCCACGCGTGCGCCGAGCGTCGACTCGTCATATTGCGTCAACGAGTTGCAGAAACCCCTGTCCGGACCCTCCACCAGCAGCCGGTTGCCGTGCCAGCCGTACCACGCACCGAAGCCCACCCCGATCAGCACGGCGAGCAGCGCGAAGTGGAACAGCAGGTTGCCGGTCTCCTTGACGTAGCCCTTCTCCGCCGAGGCGGTCCACGCGCCGTCCTCCTCCTGCCGGGTCGCCACCCGCCACCGGCGCTTGCGCAGGACCCGGGCCACCGCCGAGGCCGCGGCCGTGGCCTCAGCGGCCGGTGGCAGCACAGCGTGCTGCGGCAGGCGGTCCAATCGCTTCGGAGCCTCCGGGGGTACGTTGCGCAGCGCCCGCACGTGGTCGGCGAGGCGGGGCACGACGCACCCGACCAGCGAGGTGAACAGGAGCACGTAGACCGCCGCGAACCAGGCCGACGCGTACACGTCGAACATGCCCAGGCGGTCGAGTGTCGGCGCCAGGTCGGGATGCGCCCGGAAGTAGTCGGCGACGCGCTCGATGTTCACCGGGCGCTGCGGCAGCACCGACCCGGGGATCGCCGCGACCGCCAGCAGGAAGAGCAGCACCAGCGCGGTGCGCATGCTGGTCAGCTGGCGCCACGAGTTGCGCAGCAGCGCCCACACCGGGTTGGCCCGGCGCGGCGGCGGCGCGGGCGCGGCTGTGCGCTCCTCGACGACCGTCACAGCAGCGTCCCGGCGTCGAAGTCGAACGTGGTCAGCAGCCAGATCAGGAAGTCGTTCCACCCGCCGGTGACCAGGGCCAGCCCGACCAGGATCAGCAGCGCGCCGCCGATGCGGGTGACCCACCGGCTGTTGCGCCGGACCGCCCGGAAGACCCCGATCAGCTTGCGGAAGAACAGCCCGAAGAGCACGAACGGCACACCGAGCCCGAGGCTGTACGCCAGCGCCAGCACGACCGCCCGATCGGTCTGCCCGCTGGTGGTGGCCAGCCCGAGCACGGCGCCCAGCGTCGGGCCGGTGCACGGCATCCAGGACAGCCCGAAGAGGGCGCCGAAGATCGGGGCGCCGGCCAGCCCGGCGTTCGGCAGCCTATGGATCCGGAACTCACGCTGCATGCCGGGCACCAGGCCCATGAAGGCCAGGCCGAGCACGATGACCAGCACACCGAGCACGATGTCGAGCACCCGCTTGTGCGTCTGCAGGGCGATCCCGATGTTCGCCACCAGGGTCGCGAGCAGCGTGAAGACGACGGCGAAACCGAGCACGAAGAGCGACGTGCCGGCCAGGACGCGTCCCCTCGTCCTCGTGGCGACGGCGACCGATCCGGATCCGCCGGACGCGTCCGGCTCTCCGCCGGACGCGTCCAGATCGGAGCCGGCCAGCCCGGTCACATAGGACAGATAGCCCGGCATCAACGGCAGCACGCACGGTGACAGGAAGCTGACCAGCCCGGCGATCACGGCCACGCCGATGGCCAGCAGCAACGGCCCGCTGCTGGCGACGTCGGCGAACGTCTCACCCATTTTTCTCCGCCGCCACCCGCTCGACCAGCGGCTGCAGCTCGGAGACCACCGTGGCCCGGCGCATCGCCACCGCTATCCGCCCCTGACGGTCGAGGATCAGCGTCGAGGGGGTGCTGACCTGGGTCACGTCGAATTTCAGCGCGACCTCGCCGTCCGGGTCGTACACGCTGGGATAGGTGACCCGGCCGCGCTCGAACTGCTTGGCCGAGTCGCGGTCGTCACGCGAGTTGACCCCGATGAAGGTGACGCCCTTGGCCTTGGTGGCCTGGAACGTCTTCTCCAGGTCGTCGGCCTCGGCCCGGCAGGGGTTGCACCAGGATCCCCAGAAGTTGACCACCACGACCTTGCCGCGGTCGGCCGCGACGTCGTACGAGCCACCGTCGAGCAGCTCACCGGTGACCTCGTCGACCTGCGGACGCTGCTCGGGGGCGCACTCGATGACGCCGCCCGTGGTGGTGCACTTCTTCGCCCAATTGTCGCCGCCCCCGCACCCAGCCAGCCCACCCGCCAGCGCACCGGCCACGAGGGCGGCGCGCCCGAGCAGAGCGACGCGGCGACGCATGGTCAGGCGCCCTTGGCGTTCTTGGCGCCCGGCGACATCGCGACCAGGTGCGCGGCCGGCTCCGAGTAATCCACGCCGACGATCTTGGCGCCCTCGAACCGGAACGATGTCAGGCTGGCCAGGCCGCACTCGCGGCGCCGCGGGTCGTGCCAGAGGCGCTTGCCCTCGACGTAGCGGCGCAGCGTCCAGATCGGCAGCTGATGCGAGATGCACACCGCCTCGTGGCCCTCGGCCGCCACCCGGGCGGCCTGCACGGCCTCGAACATGCGCTGGGCGATCACCAGATAAGCCTCGCCCCAGGACGGCGTGATCGGGTCACGCAGCACCCACCAGTTGCGCGGGTTGCGAAACGAGCCGTC